>JBJTBO010000444.1:0-3545 GCA_046091445.1 Planctomycetaceae bacterium
CGGGGCGGCCTCGGCCTCGGTCCGGCCGCGGGCCACCTCGTCGGCCACCTCGCGCTCGACGGCGTCGAGGTCGGCTGACGCGATGCCGTACTCCGCCTCGAGTCGGCGTCGGAGGGAGGCGATCGGGCAGCGCTCCTTCCAGGCCGCGACGTCCTCGCGGGTGCGGTAGTCGAAGTCGCCCATGCCCTCCGCGTGGGCCCGCGTGCGGTAGGTCTTGCACTCGATGAGCGTGGCTCCTTCGCCGCCGCGCGCCCGCGCGACCGCCCGCGCCGCCGCGGCGTGCACGGCGAGCACGTCGTTGCCGTCGACCTCCTCGCCGGCGAGGCCATAGGTGGCCGCCCGTCGTCCCACGTCGGGGATGCCACTGGCCTCCCGGAATGGCACCTCGGTGGCGAACTCGTTGTTCTCGCAGATGAAGAGCACCGGCAGCTTCCAGATGGCCGCCATGTTGAGCCCCTCGTGGAAGGCGCCGTTGTTGACCGCACCGTCACCGAAGAACGCGGCCGCCACGCCGCCATTCCCGGCGAGCTTGAAGGCGTAGCCGCCGCCGGCCGCCTGGAGGATGCAGGGACCGACGATGCCGCTCGTGCCCAGGAGGCCGATCTCCGGCGCGAAGAGGTGCATGCTGCCGCCCCGCCCCCGCGAGCAGCCGGTGGCCCGCCCGAAGAGCTCGGCGATGAGCGATCCCGGGGCGAGACCCTTCGCCAGCGCGTGGCCGTGGCCGCGATGGGTGCTGAACACGACGTCGGTGGGCTCGAGGTGGGCGCAGACGCCGGCGGCGATCGCCTCCTGCCCGACGTAGGTGTGGCACGCGCCGTGGATCAGTCCGCGCTGGTGGCAGCGGGCGAGTTCCTCCTCGGTGAGCCGGATCGTGAGCATTGCGCGGAAGAGCCCGAGCAGTGCCGGCCGGTCGAGCGCGGTTGTCGGCGCCGCAGCGCGATCTCCGCGGACCGGTCGTGCCGCCGCGGCTGCGAGTTCCCGTCTCGCCGTCATGCGTTCCCTCCCATGCCTGCTTGGCCGATGCTGCCGCCGGCATTCATCGCGAGATTGCCGCCGTCCATGGGGATGAGCGCGCCGGTGATCCATGCCGACGCGTCGGACGCGAGGAGCACGATCAGGCCCTGCACGTCCTCGGGACGGCCGAGCCGGCCGCGCGGAATGCCGGAGAGCCACGTCCGCTCGATCGCCGGATCGTCGGCGATCCGCGCCTGGAGCGCCGGGTTCCGCACCTGCGCCGGGAGGATCGCGTTGACCCGCACGCCGCCCCCGGCCCACTCCGTGGACAGTTCCCGGGTCATCTGGGCAACCGCCCCCATCGCCATGCTGTAGGCGATGTGGCCGCGGCCGAGCGCGGTGAGGCTGGCGAGGCTGCCCGTGTTCACGATCGACCCGCCAACCTGCCTGAGCATCCGCACCCCGGCCTCCCGGCAGTGGGCGAATCGGCCGACGACGAGGTTTTCGAGCACCTCGCGGATCTGTGCGCTCGTGAGGACGAGCGGATCGGCCAAAAGCCCCTCCCCCGCGATGTTGGCGAGAAAATCGACACGGCCGAACTCGCCGTCGATCCAGGTGAAGAGCCGCCGGGCCGCCTCCTCGTCCGACGTGTCGTGAACCCGCGGCACCCCCTTCCCGCCCGCCGCGGCGATCTCACGGGCGGTCGCCTGAAGGCCAGCCTCGTTGCGGTCGAGCATCACCACCGTCGCACCGTGGGCGGCAAGCGCGATGGCGGAGGCTCTGCCCATGCCGCTGGCGGCGCCCGACACCACGGCGAGCTTGGTGGAGAGATCGAAGAGGGACGCGGGGGTGTGATTCATCGTGGGGAGCGTGGGAGTGGGCCGGACATCGGGAGTGAGCGGGCGGCGAACGGGCCTCGGTGCGGGTGGGACTCAAAAACCGCGTGTGGTGGGTGTGCGCGTTTTCAGGGGTGGGCCTGCGCGGCCGCGACCCGGCGCTCGACGAGCCACCAGGCGAGGACCGCCATCAGCATGCCCCACGCCATGACGCCGACCATCGGGCCGACGCCGAAGCCGCCGATCATTTTGGGCGCGAAGATGCCGCCGATGTTGGCCACGGAATTGACAAGCGCGATGCCGGCCGCCGCGGCGACGCCGCCCAGGAAGAGCGAAGGCAGGGCCCAGAAGACCGGCAGCACCGCCATCATGCCCGCCTGGGCGAGGCTGAGCCCGGCCAGCGCGACCCAGGGATTGGCCGACTTCCACGCCACGATCCAGCCGAGGGCCGCGGCGGTGAGCGCCCCGAGCACGATCAGGGCCCGTCGGCCACTCGAGTCGGAGAGCCGGATCAACAGTGGCATCGCGACGAGGGACGCTACCTGCGGCAGCGTCGAGAGCAGCCCGACCTGCCAGTAGACCGTGCCCGCACCCGCACCGGAGGCGGCGAAGATCGGCTCGAACGAGTCCTTGAGAAGCTTCGGAAGGTAGGCGCCCGTCGCGTTGGTGCCGATTGCCACGGCGAGGTAGAGACCGATGAGGACCCACACCCGCAGGTCGGCCAAGGCCGAGAGCTTGTCGCTGCCCCCCGCCTCGATGCGGCGCATGTCCTCCCGCTGCCGATCGGCCTCGAGCCACTCGCGCTCCTCGGCGGTGAGCCACGCCGCGTCCCGGGGTCCGTCCGGCAGGAGGACGAGCACCGATACGCCGAGGAGCACTGACGGGATTCCCTCGATGATGAAGAGCCACTTCCAGCCGGCCATCCCCAGCACGCCGTTCATGCCCCCCATGATGAGCCCCGAGACCACGTTGCCGAGCAGCGAGGCCAACGGGATGGCGAGCATGAACCAGGCGACCACGCGGGCCCGCAGGGCGGCCGGGAACCAGGCCGTCATGTAGTAGACGATCCCGGGGAAGAAACCCGCCTCGGCCACGCCGAGCACGATGCGGGCGGCGAAGTAGCTCACTGGACCGATCACCCAGGCCGTGAGCGTCGAGACGAGGCCCCACGAGATCATGATCCGCGCGATCCAGCGGCGGGCTCCGAACCGTCGAAGCAGCATGTTGCTCGGCACTTCGAAGAGCAGGTAGCCGAGGTAGAAGATGCCGTAACCCCAGTCGATCACGTTGTCAGAGAAGCCGACGTCCTCGACCATCCCCAGCCTGGCGAACCCGACGTTCGCCCGGTCGATGATGTTGAAGCCGTAGAGCACGGCCAGGAACGGAACCCGCCGCCAGAGCGCCTTCCCCATCGTCCGCCGGCACCCGCGGAGGCTACGGCCGCGGGTGCCGGCGATCTTGATCGGGGCGAAGAGGAAGTAGGCATCGCGAACCGCGATCGCCTCGAGGCCCGTGAGCAACTCCACGACGACGAGCCCCTTCGAGCCTGCCAGCCAGACGATCTCGCGCGACGTCGTCGGGTCGACACCCCCGAGCGTGGGTGCATCGGTGCCGATGCAGCGGATGCCCTGCTCCGCGAGGTAGGTCATCGTCTCCGGCTTCGGCGCCGCCCATCCCGGTGCCTTCTTGCGGAGCGCCTCGGAGACGAAGCGGTCCCCCGCCGGAAAGGGCCTGTAATAGGTGTCGGTGTAGCCC
>JBJTBO010000445.1:0-8509 GCA_046091445.1 Planctomycetaceae bacterium
GATGGGCCGGAATGCCAATGTGGTTCGTCAGCGGCGATGCCGCCGCTTGTTGGGCCTACGGTATTCCGATGCTGATGCTCGTCCATCGCGGGAGCCGCACCAACGCCGAACAAAGCAATGCAGCGGACTCGCGATAAAATCCGGCGGTGTGGAAAGTCCAAGGTCGCGAGCCGCTGATCGCAGGCGTTCTCCCAGCAAAAAGCCGCTCGTAACCGGTGTCTGTACGGGCGTTCCGTCATCTGGTATCTTCGACTCCGGTTTACGTACCTGCCCCGAGCAATCTGAGGTGCTCCGTTGACTTTTACTGCTGTCTTCATGCCAGTGCCTGAGGGCTACATCGGATTTGTCGAGGAGATCCCCGGCGCTAATAGCCAGGGCGAGACGCTCGACGAGGTGCGAGAGAATCTCCGCGAGGCCGTCCAACTGGTTCTCGAAGCAAATCGGGAGTTGGCAGAGCAGGCTCTCATCGGCCAAAAAGTCGAGCGAGAGCCTTTCGAACTGGCTTCCTGATGAAGCGGGTCGATCTGATTCGTCACATCGAAGCCAGTGGCTGTGCTTTCCTGCGTGAGGGCGGCAGGCACACGGTTTATGTCAATCCGACCGCACGAAAAGTATCCACGGTTCCGCGGCACCGCGAGATCAACGAGTTCATGGCAAAGAAAATCTGCCGTGAGCTTGAGATCGACGAACCCGGCAAGGAAAAGAAGCCCGCCAAGGGAGAACAAAGCGATGCAGCGGACTCGCGATGAAGCCAAGCGGTGCGGATGATTGTTTTGTCGCGAGCCGCTGATTGCCGACGTTCTCGGGAAAGAGTAGATGCAGACCGTCGCTCAGGAATTAGTCGCGATTATCGAGCGGGTGACGCCGACGCTCGACTCGCTGGCATCGGATCAGACGCTGCCCACCCGAGCGGATCCCAAGAAGTGGTCCCGCAAGGAAATCCTCGGCCACCTGATCGACTCCGCGTGCAATAATCACCAGAAATTCGTGCGGATGATGCAGCAGCCCGATCTCGACGTTCCCGGGTATCGCCAAGATGACTGGGTGGCCGTCCAGAATTGGGCGAACGCTGACTGGAAAGGTATGGTCAGTTTGTGGGCCGCGTATAACCGACACCTCGCCTACTTGATTTCATGCGTCAGCCCTGACCGGCTGAACAACACAATTCGAATTGAAGGTGTCGGGCCGTTCACCCTGGCTTTCGTCATGAAGGATTATGTCGAGCACTTGAAGCACCACTTGGGGCAGATATTTCCGGACAGCGGTATTACGAGTGCCTTTGTGAATGTCTATCGCGCCTGACGGAATCGCGAGGGAGAACCAGGCGATCCAGTGGAGTCGTGACCGATGAATCGCCGTCGTGATCCGGACCGCTTACGGCGAACAAAGCGATGCAATGGTTACGCCATGAAAGGTCGCCGTGTGGATCGCAGACCATCGCCCGGCGCTGAGCACCGGCATCCTGCGGCAGTCGATTGGAGAACACCGATGCGAGTCGCTCTGTTCGTTGCTCTGGGGTGGAGCGTACTGCCGGTGATCTCCGTCATGGCGGCAGAGACGGATGCCTCCCACCTCGTCGAGCACGTGGTGCAGTCTGCTGGCGGCGCGGACAGGCTTCTCACGCTGTTTCGGTTTCGCGAGCGAGTCCTCGTCACTGACACACCGGCGGCGCCGGTGGCCGCGGACGAGAAAGGCAACCGCACGTCGGTCGTGCAGGTGTCCGGTGACTGGTGGATCGGCACGACGAAGCGAGACAAGGACAAGGTACGGGTTCTCTGCTGGGCATGGAGCCTCCGCATCCTCATCGACCCCACGTCCAGGATCGAGACGATCCCTGACGTCATGGTGGCGGGCAAGCCCGCATGTGGCCTGCGAGTGACCGAGTCGGTCAAGGAACCGATCGACTTGTTCTTCGACAAGGAAACCAAGCGTCTTGTCGCGATCGATTACACCGACACCCGGCACGTCTTCAGCGCGTGGAAAAAGACCGAAGCGGGCCATGCCTACCCATCGCACGTGACCGGAATCCGTTTTGTAGATCGCAAGGCGGGGACACTCGCAGACAAGCAGTGGTATCAGACTGACATCCTGGAACTCACACCGCTCGAGGAACTGCCGATTGAGCTGAAGCGGTAACGCCGAGCCAGACGCTGCAACGGACGGCGGCGGCACCGCGCCTTTCCCCGGTTCATGGCCCCACCGCCGCGGCTACGCCCTTCCCTTCCTCCATCCACGATGTCAGCCAGTCCACAACTCGTTCGCCTCCTCGATCAGTTGGTGCGAGGCCCGGATCTGGTGATCGACCTCGTCAACGACGTGCCCTCCGACAGGCTGAAGCGACGCCCCATTCCATCCAAATGGTCGGCTCACGAACACGCGTGCCACCTCGCCGCCGTCCAGCCGCTGTTCATGAGCCGGCTTGATCTGATGCTGCGCGAGCCTGGAACGGTGATTCGGCCCTACAACCCGGCAGACGATGACGCAGAGGATGCTCTGCTCGCAGTGGACCTCGCGGAAGCCATGCGTCGGTATCGATGCGAGCGAGCGGAAATGGTGGCGCGACTGGGCGCGCTGACGCCTGCCCAGTGGGAGTGCTCGGCCTCGCACCCCGAATACAACGCCTATTCGATCTTCATCATGTTTCGGCATCTCGCCCTCCACGACCTGTATCATGCGTATCGCATTGAAGAGCGGCTTTTGGATCGCTCCGGCGATCCGTAGGCTGGGCACTGGAGAATCAATCGATGCAGCGGACCCTGTGCCTCCCCAACAACGCCGGGGATCGGCACGTTCATCGTGTTGCCACACTCCTCGTGATCGCCGCCACCGTCGTGTTCGCTCGCCCCGCCGGTGCCCAGCCTCTTCCCGGTCGCGGCACCTCCGCAGCACGCGCCCCGCAGGGAGTGAAGGTACATCGTGACCTTCCCTACGTCGTCGATGGGCACGAGCGGCAGAAGCTCGATCTGTATGTCCCGCAGACGGGCGACGGGCCGCTGCCCGTGATCATCTGGATTCACGGCGGCGGCTGGCAGAGCGGCAGCAAGGACGCCTGCCCACCGCTGCGCAACGGCTCCACGGAACGGGGCTACGCGGTCGCGAGCATCAACTATCGTCTTAGCGGCGACGCGGTGTTTCCGGCGCAGATCGAGGACTGCAAGGCCGCCATCCGGTGGCTGCGCGCACACGCCGAGGACTACCGCCTCGATCCTCAGCGGTTTGGCGTGTGGGGCAGTTCCGCTGGCGGCCATCTCGTCGCACTGGTCGGTACCAGCGGTGACGTGAAGGCATTCGATGTCGGCGAGCACCTGGATCAATCGAGCCGCGTGCAGGCGGTATGCGATTTCTTCGGACCTACCGATTTCGTGGTGTTCGTCACCACGCCCGGATACGAGCGCCATGCGACGGCACATTCGCCCGAGGCGAAACTCATCGGCGGGGCCGTGGTGGAAAACAAGGCCAAGGCCGGCCTCGCGAACCCCATCGCCTACGTGAGCCAGGACGATCCGGCATTCCTGATCGTGCACGGCGACCAGGATCCAACGGTGCCGATCAACCAGAGTCAACTGCTCTATGACGGACTGAAACTGGCGGGCGTGAGCGTGCATTTCCACACGATCAAGGGGGCGGGCCACGGCCAGGGTTTCGGCGGACCGGAGATCGAGCCGATGGTGGGCGACTTCTTCGACCGCGCGCTCAAGGCTGAATCGGTGCCGCCGAATCGCGGCCCGGCGACCACGTCCGACAGCAGCGCGCCACGCGTGACCGCGACGCCTGCAGGCCGCGCAGGCATGCCCCGGGAAGCAGGCACCATGCGATGGGATCAGGCGCGACGCACCGGGGGTGTCGAGGACGATGGCCGCGTGGAACGCGACCGATTCAGGGGCCCGGCCGGGAAATTTGAGCTCGATGGGGCGCGCTGGACGTATCGCGAAGGCGACTTCGTCATGGACGGCGTCCTGCTCAAGCCCGAGGGCAGAGGACCCTTCCCTGCCGTGCTCATCAGCCACGGGCTCGGCGGCAGCGCGGAGACCTTCGGGCTGAGCAAGGCCCGCGAAATGGTGGGTTGGGGGTTTGTCTGCATCGCTCCCTCCTACACGCATGCCGCCGATGCGCGGGGCAACCGACCGGGCGCACCCGGGTCAGGCCCACCCACGAAAGGCGTCCGCAGGGGACAACCTGCCGTCGACTACGGCGCGAGCGCAGAAAATCTCCGGCGGGCACGAACGTGTCTTGATCTCGTGAGCGGCATGCCGGAGGTGGATGCGGGACGCCTTTTCGCCTACGGACACAGCATGGGCGGCTTCGTGACGATCGGACTGGCAGCGATCGAACCCGATCGCTTGCAGGCGGCGGCGATCACCGGCAGTGGCATCGGACACACTGAGGGCTTTCCCGCACCGGCCGCCGCGAAGGCCGACCATGTCCGCACGCCGTTCCTGATCCTGCACGGGAGTGCGGACACGACCGTGCGACCACAGCAATCGGCGGACTTCAAGGCGATCCTCGACGCCAACCACGTGCCGAATGAACGCACCGTCTACGCCGGGGAAGGCCACCCAATCGATCAGACCCAACGCGAGGCCGTGTTCACTACAGTCCGGGCTTGGTTCGAAAATCACGGCGCGAAGCAACCGTGAGTCCATTTTCCGTTCCGACCCTGCGATTCTCATGCCACGGGCCTGTCCTCGCGCTTGGCGACCTCCCCGACCACGTCCGCGTCCGTGGTGCTGATCGTGTCTGGTGGCCCGACGATCCCGACTGATCGCCCAGCGGTCACGGCCACGGCATGGTGACCACCGTCATCCACGTGCCTTCGACATCGAGCGTGCCCACGGTGGGATCACCACGTCCAATCGACGTCTCACTCCTTGGTGACGCGGCGATCGTCGTCCACATCGGGGCGGCGATGCCAGACGGTGTCGACGCCGACGTGACGACCATGCTCGTGCGGTCGATCGCGGACGCCATCGGTACGGAGGCACTCCCCGGTGTCATCGACATCGTGCCGTCCCCGGATCGCGTGACGCTCGTCGCCGACCCACGTCGCGTGCCCGGTCCATCGGCGAGGGGAATCGACTCGCTCCTCTCCGTCGTGACACGCATCGCCCACGCGGCCGCGGCCACCGCCGTGCCGAGGCCCGGCAGACAGCGCGAGATCGATGTCGCGTACGGAGGTGACGATGGGCCCGACCTCGATCAGGTCTGCACCGCGCTCGGCATCGATCGGGACACGTTCGTGCGCCTCCACACGGCGCCCGACTACCTCGTCACCGCGATCGGCTTCGTGCCCGGCTTTCCATACCTCGCCGGCCTGCCTGAGTCGCTCGTGCTCCCGCGACGGGACTCGCCACGCACGCGCGTCCCGGCGGGCTCGATCGGCATCGGCGGTCGGCAGACCGGCATCTATCCGTACGCGACACCGGGCGGGTGGCACCTCGTCGGCCGTACGACCGCATGCCTCTTCGATCCCGGGCGCACTCCCCCTTCGCTCCTGCAGGTCGGCGACCGGGTGCGTTTCGTCGCCAGCAAGGGCCGCGCGGCAGCGCCTCGCCCTTCGCGTGCGGGCGACCGGAAGGACCCCGCCTCAACTCCCCGAGTCGGTGCGGGTCAGGACGAGGCATCGCCCCAGGCGGCCTCCGCTCCGACGCCCCACGGCCGATCGCGTAGCGGCCGATATCTCACGATCCTCGGTTCCGGGCTCCTCACGACCGTGCAGGATCTCGGCCGCTTCGGCCATCGGGCCGTGGGGATGCCGGCCGGAGGCGCGGCGGATCCCGTCTCCCTGCGACTGGCGAATCTCGTCGTCGGCAATCCTGCCAACGCGGCGGGACTGGAGTGCACGCTCACCGGACCGGAGATCCGCTTCGACTGCGACGCGACGATCGCCGTCACCGGTGCCACCGTGTCAACGCTGCCGCCTGGCCGGCCGATCCATGTGGAGAGCGGCACGGTGCTCGCGCTCGGGCATGTGCAACGCGGCTGCCGTGCCTACCTCGCGATCGCCGGCGGCATCGACGTCGACCCGGTGCTCGACAGTCGCAGCACCTACCTGCCCGCGACGCTCGGCGGTGTCGCGGGCCGCGCGCTTGCGCAGGGGGACGTCGTGCCTCTCGGCACGGTCGTCACGCGCACGACGGGGACCGACTGGTCGCTCGCGTCGTCCCTCGCGGTGCTCCCCGAGGCCGTGACCGTGCTCCGGGTCGTTCGCGACTCGGCATCGCGCCTTCCCGTCGACGCATGGCAGATGCCCTACCGCACCACCTCCCGCTCCGATCGCATGGGTGTCCGGCTCGAGGGACCGTCGCTGCCGGGATCCGGATCGGGAACCTCGATCGCCGTCCTGCCCGGGACCGTGCAGGTGCCGCCCGACGGCCGACCGATCATCCTGCTCGCCGACGCCCAGACGATCGGCGGCTACGACGTGCTCGGACAGGTGATCGCCGCCGACCTGCCACTGGCGGCGCAGCTCCGTCCGGGTGACGCGGTCCGCCTCGTGTCGGTGGACGCACGCACCGCCGATGATGCCCTGCATGATCGCGACAGCTCGCACGCCAGGGCGGAGGTCGCGCTCGCATCTCGCACGGTGCGCATCAAGACGATCGATCTCAATGCCGACGTCGGGGAGGGTGCGTCGCACGACGCGGCGATCATCCCGCTCGTCTCGTCGATCAACATCGCCTGCGGCGGTCATGCCGGCGACCGGGTCTCGATGCGCGATTGCGTCGCACGCGCGCGAGGTCACGGGGTCGCCGTCGGCGCCCACCCCGGCCATGCAGACCGTGCCACCTTCGGTCGTGTCGCGTCACCGATCGAGCCGGACGATGCCGCGGATCTCGTCACCCGTCAGGTGGAGGCCCTCGCCGCCATCGCCGACGACGACATGGCACACGTGAAGCTGCACGGGGCGCTCTACCATCAGGTCGCCCACGACGCCGACCTCGCGGCCGCGGTGGCGTCACGGCTGGCCTGTCGGTGGCCGCGACTCCGGGTGATCGCCCCGGCCGGCAGCCTCTTCGCCGAGGTCGCCGCCACGTGCGGACTCCATGTGCTCCATGAGGCCTTCGTCGATCGTGCCTACGGCCCGGACGGGCGGCTGGTGCCGCGATCACGGCCGGGGGCGGTCCTCGCCGATCCGGCATCGGCCGCCGCGCAGGCCGTCGCCATCGCCCGGGACGGCCGCGTGACCGTCGGTGGCGACGTCGTGGGCATCCGTGCCGACACGCTCTGCATCCACGGGGACGGGGTCGATCCCGTGGCGTGCCTCCGCGCCGTCCGCCGCGCGCTGGCGATCGCCGGCATCGACGTGGCCCGGCCGTGAGGGAATCGACGCGGTGGCATGCCGGCGCACGCGCCGGTAGAGTCAGCGGCCTCGTCCGGGGGAGAGCCCATGCACCCATCACGCCGAACCGCGCTGCGCACGCTCGTGGGCGGCTGGGCGACGCTGCTCGCGGGTGGGTCGCGGCACGGGGCCGATGCCGCTCCTCCGCCTCCGGCCGTTCCCGTGAGGACCATCACGCGCGGCCCGAAGCATCACTGGTTCGCCTATTACGACAAGCTCCAGTTCGACCCTTCGATCCGCTACTGCCTGGGGAATGCGGTCGAGTTCGAGCACCGCTCGCCGCGGCCCGACGACGAGATCGAAGTGGGCATGGTCGACCTGAAGGACGGCGATCGGTGGATCCCGCTCGGCACGTCCCGATCGTGGGGCTGGCAGCAGGGATGCATGCTCCAGTGGGTACCCGGCACCGAGTCGACGGTGATCTACAACGACCGGGAGGGCGACCGCTTCGTGGCGCGGGTGGTCGACGTCACCACGCGGCGCGGCCGCACGGTGCCGCACGCCATCTACGCGCTCGCGCCCGACGGCCGCACGGCGGTGACCACCGACTTTCGCCGGATCAACGAGATGCGGCCCGGCTACGGCTATGCGGGGCTGCCCGATCCGTGGACGGCCCTGACCGCGCCTTCCGACGTCGGCATCCAGCGTGTCGATCTCGAGACGGGAGAGGTGACGATGCTCGTCTCACTCGCCGAGATCGTCGCGATTCCGCGCCCCGGCGGCTTCGGGCCCGGGAAGCACTGGTTCAATCACCTGCTCGTGTCGCCCGACGGTCAGCGGACGATCTTTCTCCACCGGTGGCGGACCGAGCCCGGCCGATTCGCGACGCGCATGTTCACGATCGGCCTCGACGGCACGGGCCTTCGCGAGCTCAATCCCGGCGCCGGGATGGTGTCGCACTTCATCTGGCGCGATGCCGATCACATCCTCGCATGGACCCGCCATCCCACCGAGGGCGAGTGCTTCTGCATCATGGAGGACGCCGTGGACGGCGGCATCGCGCCGATCGGACGCGAGGCCATGCCACGGGACGGACACTGCACCTACCTGCCGGGCGGCCGGTGGATCGTCAACGACACCTACCCGCAGGGCCCCGACCGCCTGCAGCGGGTCTACCTCTACGAGGTGGCGACCGGACGCCGCGTCGATCTGGGCGCGTTTCCATCACCC
>JBJTBO010000446.1:0-3002 GCA_046091445.1 Planctomycetaceae bacterium
GGTCGTCGCTCGACTCGCAGGGGGGCGCGAGGCGCTCGCGGCGGTAGGCGTGCCCCTCGAGGCGCTCGTCCCGCAGCACGACCTCGGCATCACGCCGGACGCCCCCTGCACAACGGCCCGTCCCTCGTCGCCCCGGCCCGCCGTCCCAGCCCGCGGCGCGGCGGGGCGGGACGGGTCCGCTCCGCCTGGCGACTGCGGGCCATCTCGCTCGTCACGCTCGTCAGCGGTGCCGCCGGCGTCGGTGCGGCACCGGTCGCCGAGCACGCGGCGCCCGACGTGATCGCGGAACTCGTCGGCCAGCTCGGCGCCGGCGACTACGCGGCGCGCGAGATCGCCGCCGCGAGGCTCGTCGAGCTCGGCGGCCCGGCAGCCGACGCGCTGCTCACGGCGGCCGAAACCAGCACCGCCCTGGAGGTGGCGCTGCGGGCACGCTGGCTCGTCGAGGCGATGCCCGCCCCGCTCGGCGCGGCGGACGACGCGCCGGCAGCGGCCGCGCTCATCGACCGCTACCAGGCCGGAGACGCATCCGAGCGGGCCCGCTCGCTCCTGCGCCTGCTGCGGCTCGACGACGACGCGGGCATCGCGCCGCTGGCGCGGATCGCCCGTCTCGACCGGAGCATGTCGCTGTCGCGTCTCGCGGCCCGCCTGCTCGTGCGCGAGTGGCTGCCGGACGATCCGTTCTGGCCTTCCGTGCGGCGGCACGTCGCGGCAGGCGTGGGCACGAGCGGCCGACCGGCGGCCCGGTTCCTGCGGGCGCTCGTCGCGTTTTCGGAGGCGCCTGCGGACGTCGAGCGCGTGCGACAGGTCGCGGAGGCTCAGGCGGCGCTCGCGCTCGTCGAAGGATCGGCCGCCGCGGCCGAGGAGTCCGACACGGAATCGACCGACCCCGACGAGGAGAACGCGGCGGACGCGGTGGCCGCACTCGACATCACCGGCAACACCGATGCCGTCCGTGACATGCGCCGCTGCCTCTGCGCGATGCAGGTGCAGGCGGGCCTGAGAGACGAGGCGCTCGTGCAGGCCGCGCGGCTCTTCGGGATGCGCGACGCGGCGGCATCGCGCGGAGCGGGGCGTGACGCGGCGATCGCCGAGGACCTCGTCTGGCTGACGGAGCGCGGGCTGCCGGAGGCCGTGCACCTCCTCGAGCGACGCTGGCCCGGCCTCGAGATCGACGAGCCGCTCACCGCCTATGCCGCCGCCGTCGCGCTGGCCGCGGCGGGCGACCGCCGCCGCTCGGACGCGCTCGCGGAACGCGCCCGCGACCAGATGCGTCTGGCGCCGGGCGGGTTCCCGCCGCGCATTCGCACGGCGCTGCGGCTCGTGCGCTGGGGCGCGGTCGAGTGGGCGATCCGCGACTACGACGCGCTCCTGGCAGATCCCGCGCTGCCGGCCGAGGAGTTCGCGTGGGCGAGCATCCTCTATTCGGAGTTTCTCCACGATCAGGGCCGTCAGGACCGGGCGGCGGAGGTGCTCGAGCCGGTGATCCGCGGCCGGCCGGGCCGGGTGGGCGAGGAGCCGGAGCGCGTGTTCCCGCGCCTCGATCGCGACCCGCGCACCGCCACCTCGCGGATGCTGTATTTCAAGGCCTGTGCCGCCGCCGACCGCGGGGCGACGGCGGATCAGCGGCGGCTGCTCGAGGAGGCGCTCCAGGCCCATCCCCGCGACGTCGACGCGCTCATCGCGCTCTACCGCCTTCCCGATGCGTCGCCCCAGCAGCGCGGCCTCGCGCAGACGCTCGTGGTCAAGGCGCTCGCGCGCATCGAGGAGGAGATTCAGGCGATGCCCGACGATCCCAACGGCTACAACGAGTACGCGTGGCTCGTGTCCAACACCGAGGGGGACGTGGACAAGGCGACCCGCTACTCACGGCGCTCGCTGGAGGCGTCGTTCGACAGCCCCAGCTACCTCGACACGCTCGCCCACTGCCACGCCGCGGCGGGAGACTTTCCCCGCGCGGTCCGCACGCAGTCGCTCGCCCGGCGGTTCGAGCCGCACAACCGCACGATCGAGCGCAACCTGCGGCGCTTCCAGGCGGGCCAGCGATGACGTCCGATCCCCGGCCGCCCTTTGTCCACACCGTCGCCATTCCCGACGGCCGTCTGGCAGTCCACACCGCCGGCAGCGGCCTGCCGCTGCTCTTCCTCCACGGGTTTCCGCTCGACCACTCGATGTGGTCGGCCCAGGAGCCGCTCGCCGAGCACGTGCGGCTGATCGTTCCCGACCAGCGCGGCTTCGGCGGCAGCGCGGGACCGGGTCCGGAGAGCATCGCGCAGCTCGCCGACGACGCCGTCGCACTGCTCGACGCGCTCCATGTCGCGGGCCCGGTCGTCGTCTGCGGGCTCTCGATGGGCGGGTACGTCGCGCAGCACGTCGCCGCGCGCCATCCCGATCGTGTCGCGGCGCTCATCCTGGTCGACACGCGACTCGAGGCCGACACGCCCGAGGCGCGGGCCGCCCGGGTGGACCTCTCCGGCAAGGTGGGCCGCCTCGGCCAGGCGATCGTCGCCGACGCGATGATCCCGCGGCTGCTCGCGCCCGCAGCGGGCGAGCCCGCGCGGGCCCGCCGTGCCGAGATCGAGGCCGTGCTGCGGCGCATGATCGTCGCGCAGCCGGTGGCGACGATCCAGGCCGCGCTCGCCGCGCTCGGAGACCGCCCCGACATGACCGAGGCGATGCGGCGGTGCCGCGTGCCGACGCTGCTGGTCGTCGGTGCCGACGATGCGATCACGCCCCCTTCGTGCCTGCAAACCGCCGAGGCGATCATGCCCGATGCACGGCTGCTCATCGTGCCACGGGCCGGCCACATGACGCCGCTCGAGGCACCGACCGTGTTCAACGCGGCGGTCGTGGCGTTTCTTCAGGACCGGATCGGGGACCGGGTTCATCCGGCCTGACGCGCGGCGGAAACGGACGGAAGCCCGGCGGGCCGCCGGGCGGCGGGCGGGCGGGAACGCCGGGCCGCCTCCGCCCGGCCCTGCGGGGGGCCTACCCGGCGAGCCACG
>JBJTBO010000447.1:0-9419 GCA_046091445.1 Planctomycetaceae bacterium
TGGGCTATCGTGACCTCGCCGACGTCTCCGCGCGCGTCCGCAACTGCGTGCCATGCCACGTGGGCGACGAGAGCCGTGAGGTCGATCACGATCTGATCGCCGCCGGCCATCCGCGCCTGGCCTTCGAGTTCTCCGCCTACCAACGACTCTGGGCACGGCACTGGAGTCCGACTCGGACCGTGGAGTCGCGCGCGGACTTCGGGGCCCGGGCGTGGGCGGTGGGACAGGCGGAAACGGTGCGCGCCGTGGCCGCCCTGCTGGCGGTGCGGGCCGAGCGGACGGCCCGCGACGCGGAGGAGCGGCGCTCCGCCCCGGGCGATCCCGCGGCCGTCTGGCCCGAGTTCGCGGAATTCGACTGTTATGCCTGCCATCGGTCGCTGGGACCGCGCTCGTTCGTCGGCGGCCGCGCCGAGGAGTGGCGGAATCCCGTCCCAGGATCGCCGGCATGGCAGCCGTGGCAGACGTCGGGGGCCTGGCTCACGAGTGGTGGAACCGCTGGCATGGCCCCCGATTTCGCCGCGGTGGAGCGCGCGATCGACACGCTGAAGTCAGTGCTCGCCGCCCGCTGGGCTGCGGCCGATCCACAGCGCATGGCCACCCTGGCGACCCAGGCGCGCGCGCTCGAGGCGGCTGCCGCGACGGCCGCGGCCGCCCTGGAGTCACGTGATCACATCGAACTGTCGGTGTCGCCCGAGCGGATCGACGGCCTCGTGACCGCGCGCCCCCCGGAGTGGCGCACGTGGGACTCGGCCGTGCAGAGGGTGCTGGCGTTGGAAGCGGCACTGGCCGCGGGTCCGGCCCCGCTCGGCACGTGGCCCCCCGGCACGCTGTCGACCGTCCCCTCCGAGACGCGGCAGGCACTCGATGCGTTGCGGGATGGATTGCGGTTTCCCGCGGGCCGCGATGGACCACTCGGGTTCGATCCCGTGCGTTTCCGCTCCCTGGGACGCGAAGTACCATGGCCCCCGGTCGTGCGACCGGCCGACTGACGCTGATCGCGAGCCACCTGCCTGGAACGACGACACATGACCGGGATGATGATCGCTCGAGGATCTCGGCCGCACGACGCCCCGGCGTGGGCGGCCGCACTCGTCGCGCTCGCGGTCATGGGCGGCGGTGCCGCGCGCGCCGCCGAGCCGGTGATCGAGGCCGTGCAGCTGCCGGCGCCGGCCTTCTCCTTCAAGGGCACGACGCTCTGCACGCGGTGCCACCGCAGCCCGCAGGGCGACTGGTGCGACGAGGCGACGACCGCCGCCTGGCGGTACGACGCGCACGCGCGCAGCCACCTCGCCCTCTCCTCCGAGAACCCGCGCACGCGCGCGATCGAACGGACGCTGGGCATCACCGCCGCCCGGACGGCCGCGTGCGTGGCCTGCCACACGCGACCCGTCGAGGAGCCGCCCGTCGAGGAGGAAGACGAATTCGTGCACGCCGGCATCAGCTGCGAAACGTGCCACGGCCCCGGGTCGGGCTACTTCGAGCCGCACATGGAAAAGGCGTGGCGTTTCCTCACCTCGGCCGAGAAGGAGTCGCTCGGGATGCGCGACCTGCGCAATCCCCTGACGAAGGCCGCCAACTGCCTGTCGTGCCACCTTGGCGAGGTCGCCTCGGGACGCGTGATCTCGCACGAGATGTACGCCGCGGGCCATCCACCCCTGCCGGCCTTCGAGATGGAGGCGTTCAGCGAGGGCATGGGGCGGCATTGGAAGCGGGTCTGGGAAAAGGCGCCGCGGGTGCAGGCGGCCGCCGTCGAGGACGGCTACGCGACCGAGGGCGCGAGCGAACTGACCCGCACGCTCGTCGGCGCGGTTGCGACCCTGCGTGCGTCCGTCGCGCTCATCGAGTCGTACGCCGCCGCGCATGCCGCCGGCGACGCGCGGCCGTGGCCGGAACTGGCGCTCTACGACTGCCAGGCATGCCACCACGATCTTGCCGTGCCGAGCTGGCGGCAGGAGGCAGGCTACGGCGGTCTCGTGCCCGGTCGGCCGTCGTTCGTGCGCTGGCCCCGCGCCCTCGCGAACGTCGCACTCGCGGAGGCTGGTGTCGGGGGCGACGTCGATGCGCTCCTCGCGCCCTACGTCGTCCTGCTCAATCGACGTCCATTCGGCGATCGGGCCGGGCTCGAGGACCTGTCCCACGAGACGCTCGGATCGCTCGATGCGGCGATCGCCGTCATCGCCGGCTGGCCGCGCGACGCGTCGCTCGCACGCCGTGAGGCCGACGTCACTCGCCGGCTCGCCACCGCCGGCGCGCGGGTCGGCGACTTCGAGTCGGCCCGCCTTCTCGCCTGGGCGTTGGCCGCCCGGCGTGGCGACACGACGACGGACGCGTCGGCACGCTCCGGCGACCTCCCGCGGCTGCTGGCGCTCACCTTCCCACCACCCCATGCGGACCCGTCGGTCACGACACCCTTCTGGATCACGTCGCTCGAGACCGCCGCCACAGCCGACATCGCCGCCGTCCGCGCGGCGTTCGGCGCCGCGATTGAAAATGCCGCCGCTCCCGCGGGCAAGGCCGAGCCGATCCGATCCCCGCCGCGCGGTCCGTGAGGCTGGACGACGCGGTGCCAAGATGCATCCGGCCGCACGACGCGGCGACGCCGGTGCCTTTCAGCGACGCGCGGGAATCTGCCGGGGCCCCGCGGCGCGGACCGTGGGCACCGGGTCGAGGAAGCGGTAGAGCTCGGCGTCGAACGGATCGTCGCTCACCTTCCAGAGCCGCCCTTCATAGAGATACATCCGCAGCTGCTCGCTGCGGTCGAGCGGCCGGGCACCCACGCGGCCGAAGACGGAGAGCTGGTTGCCCGCCTCGTCCACGGCGCGGTCGCGGTCGACCCCCTCCGAGATCGACAGGGCCAGACCTCGCCTGACGGGATACGTGGCGACGAGCCGGGGCGTCGGCCGCGGGCTGAAGCCCGAGTTGCCCGGCGTCTCGGGCCCCGTGAGCTGCACCACCCGCAGGCCGTTGGCCCCGTCGGCGACGTACGCGAACTCGCTGACGTAGGTGATGCCGAGCTTCACGTCACGCACGTCGTTGATGCAGCCGCCGCCGTCGAAGAACTGGTCGATGAACGGCTTGCCGGGATCGGTGACATCGACGATCGCGATCCCCTGACGGCCGGCCGCGACGTAGGCGTAGGTGCGGGCCACGTAGACGCGATGGGCCGTCGGCAATGGAACGGTCGCCAGCGGCACGGGCGCCGCGAGGTCGGTGATGTCGAAGGTCTTCAGCCCCTCGGCGTCGCACACGAAGGCATGCCGGAACTGGATCTCGACCGACGTGGGGCGCACCACATGAGGTGCGCCGATCACGCCGACCACCTTCGGGCAGGTGGGATCGTCGATCGAGACGATGACCACGCCCGCATCACACGGCACCCACGCGTGCGTTCCCGCCACGGTCACGCCGCGGGCGCCGTTGAGGATGCCTCCCGGATTGAAGGTCAGGTCGCGCTTCAGGAAGTTGTTGAGCGGGTTGCCGTCCAGGAGCGTCCCGGCCCCGACGAGGATCAGGCCTTCCTCGAAGTCGGAAACGTACAGGTAGCCGTAGAGCGCATGGACACTCCCCTCGAAGTTCCGCGGATCGTGGGTGCGGGTTGGATCCGGGGCGGTGGTGGCCGGGGCCGCCACGCCGGTGGCATGGTTCGTGCGCACGTAGAACTGCTGGCCGAGCGGTGAGACCGGGGCGGTCGTGATCCGCTTCGAGAACGCCTTGTCGTCGATGAAGGCGATGTCGAAGACACGCAGCCCGTCCGTGCCGCAGGCCGCGTAGAGGTATTCCCCGCGTGCCTGGACCTGCAGCACCTCGCGTCCCTTGAGCGGGTTGACGAGCCGTTCGCCGACGTCACCGGCGGCATGGTGGTGGGCGTGCTGGAGCACTCCCTCCTTGGCCACGTGCTTCGCGTAAAAGTCGGGAAACGCCGTGCGGTGGAACGAGCTGCCGATGACCGCCTGCGGCTCCTCCTGCTCCGTCACGACGACGCCCGCGAGGCCACCGTCGCCGAGCCCCACCCAGCAGTACTTGCCGATGAAGTTGAGGTAGTTCGTGCCCTGCATGAGCAGCTGGGCCATGATGGCATTGTTGTCGTCGTGCTTCGAGACGTGGCAGTCGGTGCACATCTTCGTCTCGTGCGTGCCGGGCCGATGGAGCGACAGGTCGCGCGGCACGGAACGGTCAGGGCCGCTGCGCACGGTGTGCGGCACGTTGGTCGAGAAGGCGATCCCGCTGAATCCCTCCGCCGAGATCGTCTGCTGCTGCACGTAGATCGACTCGCGATTGGCGTTGGAGGAGCCGACGTGGATGGCACAGCTCGAGCGCGACGGGCCGATGCGGTGGCCCGTCGCATTGCCGTCGCGACCGAGCATGAAGACGTCGTCTCGCAGGGTCTGGAAGTTGTAGCCGACGAGGTTCCGCGACACGTCTCCCTCGTAGTGCAGCGACGGAGACTTCTTGTTGGCCTTCTGCGGCAGGTGGCAGCCGTAGCAGCTGGGGTTCCAGGAGCTGTGGCAGGAAATGCAGCTCATCCGGTCCTCGCGGTGCGCGCAACGGCGGGAGTCGGTCACGCCGCCCCACTCGAGCGCCCCATCGTCCGCGCGGCGCACCGTCTTGGCGAACGCCGACAGCGGGCTGTAGTGCGGGCTCGCCGGGTCGACCGTGGCCTTCGTCTGCTTGATCTCCCAGGTCAGGTTCTCTTCGACCATCGAGTTCTGATAGAAGCGGTCTCCCTCCACGAAAAACCGCCGCTTGCCCGACGGCGTGCGCAGCGTGCGCAGGTCGCGTCCCCCCTCGGGGCTCGACGTGTCGCTCGCCGGACCACTCGTGCGCAGCGTGGAGACGGCATCGATGGTGCCGTGGCAGTCCACGCACCCGATCTCGATCGCGGCCCGCACCTCGCCGTAGAGCTTGGTGTTGCCGTGCATGTCCTGCACGAAATGGCAGTCGATGCAGTGCATGCCCCGCTCCATGTGCACGTCGAGCAGGTGCACGGGGAGGCCGTTGCGCTCGTGGGCGACCGCCGCCTCCTCGGCCCGCACCTGGGCCTCGGTCTTCCGGTCGGCATCGCGGTAGACCTCGCGGACTCGCTCCGGCATGCGCACCGCCGCCCGCAGCGCCTCATTGCCGGAGTCGGCCACGATCTCGCCGCGGTGGTCGAGCAGGTTGCCCTTCCAGTCGTGTTTGAAGACGGCGCGGAAGGCCCAGCCGTGGCCGTGGAAGTCGGCGAACTGCGTGTGGGTGGTGCGGTCGTTCAGGTCGGTGAGGTTGGCGAGAAACGTGGGGTCGGAGAGGAGGTTGCGGACGGCCGACTCGTTCGGATTCCGGAACTGCGAATTGATGACCTGCTCCGAGGTCGGGTAGCGCTGCTGCCGCGGGTAGACATGCTCGGCATCGGTCTCTTCGTCCCACCACATGTAGCCGACGTAGCTGTTCATCACGGTGGTGCCGGGGTGGATGTGGCACACGATGCACTGGCTCGTGGGGATGCCGTTTCCAGGGGCGAACTGGTGGTGGATGGGATGCCCGCTCTCCTGCTTCGAGATCGTGGGGTCGGGGGAGAAGCTGCGTCCCTGGTTGCCGTAGACGTGGTAGGGGCCGGAGTGCACGGGTGAGCGGTCGTTGGCATAGATCACATGGCAGCCCGTACAGCCGCTCGAGCGGTAGTCGCCGGGCTGATCGTTGGTCCCGAGGAAGTTGAGCGTGGGGTCGAGGAGGCGGGTCTTCGTCAGGCTCACGAACACCGGGTCGGTGCGGTTTTCCGTGCCGAGCCCGCGCACCGCCAGCCGGGAACGGGGCCGACCGTTCTCCTCGAGCCGCTCGGGATTGCCGATCTCCGGGCGGAAGCGCCCTCCGCGTTCGAAGATCCGCAGGATGTTGCCCGGCTGCTGCCGTTCGAACCGAGGCAGCGGGTCGAGGTAGCGCACGATCGCCTTGAGGTCGGTCTCATCCTGCGTCGGTGGCGGCACCGTCTGGAGGCGCTGGCCGACGCCGTCGGTGCTGTAACTCTCGCCGAAGGCCGCCTGCTTGTTCGGAATCGAGCCGTTGTTGTAGAGCGCCGCGTTCCAGAGCATGCAACCGTGGGTCATCATGCTCTTGCGCACCTGGAGAACGATGGACGAGTGGCAC
This sequence comes from Planctomycetaceae bacterium, assembly GCA_046091445.1. Lineage (GTDB taxonomy): Bacteria > Planctomycetota > Planctomycetia > Pirellulales > UBA1268 > QWPN01. The sequence continues at coordinate 6,121 of JBJTBO010000447.1, forward strand.
CCGCCGCAGGCGACGTGGGCCACCCGCAGGTCTCCGGGGTTGACGAAGCGGACGAACTCCGGCGACTCATGGTTGAGCAGCGTGTAGGAACGCTGCGGATTGGCGGACGTCGGCCAGAACTCCGGCTCGCACGGGTGCACGTGCGCCGCCTGCTTGGTGAGCGCGCTGGCGTTGCCGCCGTGGCAGTAGGTGCATCCCAGCCGTACCGCAGGGCTGCGGTGCATGTCGCCGACGCCGGCGTGGCAGGTGATGCAGCCATGACTCTTCGCGGCGGCCTGCTCGACGGTTTGCGCCGAAAGGTCCGGTCCGAGCAGGGCCTCCGCCAGCGGGACCGGGTTGGCGGGCTCGGCAGGGGGCACGGCCGGGAGCGGAACCACCCGGCCTCCCTCCGACTCGGGAGGCGCGGCGATCGCGACCAGCGCGGCGCACCGTCCCGGCAGCACCGGCAGCGGACCGTGCAGGAGCCCGGTCAGGAGACCGGCCAGCAGGAGCGCCCCGGCATGACGCGGGCGCACCGAAGGCGTGTCGCACATCGCTCGAACTCCATTTCGCTCGGCGACGGCGACGCCGATCGGCGCCTCCGTTCCGTCTGCCGGTTCCTCCGGCTTCCCACAACTATACGGGCTGGGTCGCCCCCGCAGAAACGTCACTCCGGCGGCGGAAAGCGCCGTTCCGCTTCGAGACTGCGGGCCTCGCGGAGCACGTTTCGGGGAGCACGGCGGGCGCCGAGCATCGCGATCCCTCGTCGAGCGTCGCCCCTCGGAAGAGTTTCGGAGTTCCACTTTTCACCCCCGGCGGGCAGGCTGGGTGTGCCGTGTCCGCAAGCGAGGTGATCGGAACGGCTCTCCGGGACCGAGGCATGGCGGCAACAACGATTCGCCTGGACATCCGTGGCACGGGAGCGAATCACTCCCAGGCGCTCGACGTCACGCTCGAGCCGGGTCAGATCGTGGAACTCGGTCGCCTCGACGTCACCCGCACGCCTGCCGAGCAGCTCTTCGTCCCGGTGACGTCCGGCGAGATGGTGCGCATCCCGGTGGCGGCCGCCACGCAGCTCGAGGTGTCGCGACGGCAGCTGCGCATCCAGTCGGGGCGAGACGGAGCGGTGCGACTCACGAACCTCAGCGACTCGATTGCCATCCCCTGCGTTGACCGGCCCGCCCTCACCACAGGCGAGGCGGTCGATTGTCCGCTGCCGATCAGACTGCGGCTCGGTGATGTCGCCGTGTCGCTCAGTCGTGACGCAGAGGCCACGGATGAGGATGCATCGCTCGGCACGCTCGACCGAGCGACGCCATTTGCCGCCCGACAGCCCGACGACGGAGGCCGTGCAGCCGGCATATTTCTGCGCGACATTCCCCTGCCCGCTCTCGAAGGCCTCGTCTGCTGGTGGCGCGACGTCATCGAGTTGCTGCAGAGCGCCTCGAACTCCGAGGACTTCTTCCAGAAGGCGGCGCGCTCGCTCGTGCGGCTCGTCGGGCTCGATCTCGGCGCGGTGTTTCTCCACGACCAGGGAACGTGGCGATCTGCGGTGATCGAGACGGCAGGGGCATCATCGGCGCGGCCGAGCACACGCGTCCTGTCACGATTGCTCACGGAGAAGCGCACCTTCTTCAGCCAGCCCGACGAGACCGCCGACGTGCTCACGAGCCTCGCCGCCCTCGATTCGTTCGTCGCCGCACCGATCCTCGACGGTGATGACCGGGTGATCGGCGCACTCTACGGGCATCGCTCCCGCGGAGTGACGCAGGCGGATGGTGCGGGCATCTCGCGGTTGGAGGCCCTGCTCGTCGAGACGCTCGCCTGCGGAGTGGCGGCGGGCCTGGCACGGCTGGAGCAGCAGCGAGCCGCCGTGGCCCGCAAGGTGCAGTTCGAGCAGTTCTTCTCGGCGGAGCTGTCCACCGAACTCGAGGCCCAGCCCGACCTCCTCGCTGGCCGCGACACGGAGGTGACGGTGCTCTTCTGCGACATCCGCGGCTTCAGCCGGGTGAGCGAGTGTCTCGGCCCCACGCACACGATGGAGTGGATCGGCGACGTGCTCTCGGCGCTCTCCGACGAAGTCGTCGCCACGGGAGGGGTGCTCGTCGATTACATCGGTGACGCGGTGCTGGCGATGTGGGGGGCGCCTCAGCAGCAGCCCGATCACGCCCTGCGGGCCTGCCGCACGGCCCGCGCCATGGTCCGCCAGGCCGGCCCGATCAACGCTCGCTGGAAGCCGCGGTTGGGGTCGTCGTGCAGCTTCGGAGTCGGCGTCAATTCGGCCGTCGCGCGGGTGGGCAACATCGGCTCGACCCGCAAGTTCAAGTATGGCCCGCTGGGCAACGGCGTGAACCTCGGCAGTCGCGTGGAAGGTGCGACCAAATACCTGCGCGTCCCGGCCCTCGTGACCGGGGCCACCCGACGGCTCGTCGGCAACGAGTTCCTCACACGGCGTCTCTGCACCGTCCGCGTCGTGAACATCGTCGAGCCGGTCGAACTGCACGAGATCGACTGCACCGACGAGCCGACGCGCCGCGAGTTGTTCACCCGCTACGAGGAGGCCCTCGCGGCCTTCGAGCAGGGCGACTTTCGTACGGCCGCCCGCATGCTGGGCAACCTGCTGGCCGCCGTGCCTGGGGATGGTCCGTCCCTCGTACTGCTCTCACGCGCGGTGGAATGCATGGTCCACGAGCCGGCCGACTTCTCGCCGGTGTGGCAACTCCCCGGGAAGTGATCCGGCGGGGTTCCGTCCGACGCTCAAGGCCGGTGCAGGACGCGCGGCCCGTCGGTTCGGTATGACCCGCTGCCACCCTGGTAGCGGCGGCCATGCCACCAGCCGAGTTCCACGTGCTTCGGGATGATGATCCCGCGGTAGTCGGTGCCCCAGACGCCCTCGGCCGCCCGGCGATCATCGGCATGGTGGCTGCGCTGCCTCGCGCCGCCGCCGACGTAGTATCCGATCTCATGCGGGGACTCCGTCGGCTTCGCCAGCGGCGAGATGCACTGGGGGTCGCCGGCCCGGCGGAACTGGTCACCCTGAAAATGCCGCCGCTCTGTCGCAGGCCGGCCCATCCAAGGGGTGTGGTCGTGGCCCCGCGCTGACGGCGTGGCACCGCACATGAGCAGCCAGATGACCACGCCTGTGCGCACGAGGTGGTCGAGAAGGGCACGCGATTGGCGCATGGTCGGCAGGCGGGGAGTTCTGGTGAAGAGATGTCGGTGAGGCGTCACGGCGCCGTCCGCGGCAGCCCGTGCCCAAACTCCGAGATCGACGCATCCTGCCCGGTCGAGCCAGAAAAAGCCCCGCAGACCGGAGAACT
>JBJTBO010000448.1:0-3443 GCA_046091445.1 Planctomycetaceae bacterium
CGGCTGCTCGAGCAGCTCTGTGGCGAACGCCGCTGAGCGACCGTGTTACACTCGGCCGTGCACGGGGCGTAGCGCAGTCTGGCTAGCGCGCCTGGTTTGGGACCAGGAGGTCGAGAGTTCGAATCTCTCCGCCCCGATTCGTTTTCATGCAGGCGCGGAACCAGATCCGGCTTCCCGGCACACGACGTCCAACGACTCGAGCCCCGCTGCACGCTCGCGGTCGGCATCTCGACGGACTCGCGCTCGCAGGGCGGCGACCCGAGGCCCTGCGGATCACATCGTGGCGCGGGGTTCGCGGCAGCTGTCGGCCGCCGCGATGAGGGTCGGCACACGCGATCAATTGTGAGCGACGCGACGACAGCACGCTCACAAAATGAGGCGTTGCGAACGACGACATCACACGTGAAGTGACGAACCGAAACGTTGCGATATACGTAATCGGACATGAGGAACGAATGAGTGCCGCCCGGCCTTTCTGGTCTGGGCGGAGCCGAGTGACCCCCGTGCGGCCGTGGCCATGCGCGGGGTGGTGTCGTGACCGGATGGTTGGCGGACTATCCGGTGGTTCGTCGAGCCTCGTCGATCCGTGCGCGTCGCTTCAGCGTGGCCGCGCGCCGGAATCAGGAAGGAGACATCATGGCTGCAGCAGCAGCGGCGCAGGTACCACCGTACGGAGCACCCGACGGGTATCACGGTCCTTTCGAGAGCGAGCGGTTCCTCACCGAGCTTTCCGAAGACCAGGCCGCGATGCTCGCGCGTGGCCGTGGTGACGTGCACCTCGATGCGCTCGTCGAGATCACCGCGCCCGTCGCGCGGATCCTGTCGCGGCATCGCGGCACCCTCTCGCTGCCGTCGCTGGCCACGATCGAAGCGGAGACGTGCGCGGCCCTCGCACGCCATCGCGGCAACCTCCTCTTGAACGGGCTCCGGGCGCTGTCGCCGGAGCAGGCGACGGCGCTCGTCGGGCCTCGCGACTGGCTGGGACTCGACGGCCTGGAGACGGTCTCCGACGAGGTTGCGGAGACACTCTGCAGGCATTTCGGCGTCGTGAGCCTGCAGGGGGTGCGGACGGTCTCCGCGGCGGCCCTCAACGCGCTGCGGTCGTGTCCGCACATCCGACTTCACGAGGCGCTCACAAAAAGTCCCCAGGATGCACGCTCGGACCGGGGCCCCGGCGACCGACGACATCGGCGACGCTGACCCGGGAGCGGCGAATTGCTCCAGCGAACGCCCCCGGGGCGTGAAGACGCATCAGCCTGCTCCTATACTCCGGCGGCGACGCACCCAGCCGGCCGTGTCCGGGCATCCTTCCGCAGCGGCGTCCGGCCGATGCGTGCTCCATTCTCACGGCCGCCCAGCCCCTTGCAGGAGATCCGACCGAGACCATGATCGCCTTCGACCGCCGGATCGTCTTCGTCGGCTTCGGGTTCGTCGCCCGCTGCACGCTCCCCGTCCTCTTCAAGCACGTGCGCGTCGATCCGCGTCACGTCACGATCCTGGAATTCCAGCCCGACGAGGACGCCCTGCGGCCGTGGATCGCGAAGGGCGTGAACTTCGTCCGCGCGAAGATCGAACCGGGCAACCTCGCCGAACTGCTCGGGCACCACCTCGCGGCGGGCGACCTCCTCATCGACCTCGCCTGGAACATCGACTGCTGCGACATCGTGCGCTGGTGCCATGAACGCGGTGTGCTCTACATCAACACGTCGGTGGAACTCTGGGACCCGTACCGGAACGCCCAGGGGGCTCCGCCGACGAAGATGACGCTCTACTGGCGGCACATGAACATCCGCCGGATGGTCGAGGGCTGGGAAAGGCCGGGCCCGACCGCCGTGCTCGAGCACGGCGCCAATCCGGGACTCATCAGCCACGTCACGAAGCACGCGTTGCTCGACATCGCGCGGACGTGCCTCGACGAGCGGACGATCTCCGGCCGGCAGGCCGAGGAGGTCGCCGAGCATGCCTCGTCCCGCGCCTTCAATCACCTGGCCCATGCCCTGGGCGTGAAGGTGATCCACTGCAGCGAGCGCGACACGCAGATCTCCGACCGGCCCAAGGAGGTCGACGAGTTCGTCAACACCTGGAGCGTGGAGGGGTTCCGCGAGGAGGGCACGACGACGGCGGAGATGGGCTGGGGCACGCACGAGAAGGAGCTGCCCCCCTTCGCCTACGAGCATGCCGACGGTCCGCGGAGCCAGATCTGTCTGGCGCGGATGGGCATCAACACCCAGGTGGTGTCGTGGGTGCCGCACTGCTCGATCGTGGGCATGGTGGTCCGACACGGCGAGGCGTTCAGCATCACCGAGAAGCTGTCGGTGCGGGACGCGTCCGGCGCGACGATCTACCGGCCCACCGTCCACTACGCCTACTGCCCCTGCGACGCCGCGATCGCCAGCCTGTGGGAGCTCCGCGGCAACGACTATCGACTCCAGTCACGGCTCCGCATCATGACGGACGAGATCACGAGCGGTTCCGACACGCTCGGGGCGCTCGTCATGGGCCACCCGCTCGGGGCCTGGTGGTGCGGCACGTCCCTCTCGATCGAGGAGTCGCGTCGCATCGTCCCGCACCAGAACGCCACGACGCTGCAGGTGGCGATCTCGGTGGTGGCCGCCACCATGTGGATGATCGAGCATCCGACCGAGGGGGTGAAACTGCCCGATGACCTGCCGCACGACGAGATCCTCGACGTCGCACGTTCCCATCTCGGCAGGTTCCTGTCGCTGCCGAGCGACTGGACGCCCCTGAAGTACTACTCGAACGCGTTCCACGGGTTCAATCGGCCGGCGATCGATCCCTCCGACCCGTGGCAGTTCAAGAACTTTCTGCTGACCGACGGCGACTGAACGCCGGCGTGCCGGCGGCTGCCGGACGGGCCTACCAGGGCTCCTCCATGAGGCCGACGATCTGCTGGGCGAGTTTCTCGATCGCCTCCTGCTGCGTGCTGGCGACCGAACGGCCGAACTCCGGCACGAGCGCCCCTGCCTGCCCCACGTCCACCGTGGCCGCCGGGAGCGGCACGTCGCCCGTGGCGATCACCGACCCGCCCCGGTCGGCCCAGGTGACGAGCACCTGGTAGTTCATCTCCACCATCCGCGACTGGTCGGTGGGGCTCTCGACGACCATGCGCTTCGTGTCGGCGACGACCCTCCCGGTGAGCACGCTGTCGGCGGCCGCCTCGCTGCCCACGACCTTGAACGGCGTGCGCTTCTCGATCTCCTTGCAGACCGCCTCGGTGAGCCGTTCCCCGACGTCGACCGACGGCGTGGTGCGGTAGCTGTCGCTCTGGAACATCGGCACGTAGACCGTCCGGACGTCCGGTGCGTAGAGGGTGCCGTTGCCGAAGCGGTAGGTCGCGCAGCCCGTGACGAGCAGGGCCGCGCAGGCCAGCAGGCGGAGGATGCGTGCTGCCGCCGAGATCATGCCGACGCTCCTCGCCTCTG
>JBJTBO010000449.1:0-2234 GCA_046091445.1 Planctomycetaceae bacterium
TCCGTCGTACCGCGCGAGGTTGCTCGATGCCTCACACGGCGCGATCAGGTAGTAGGTGGGAATGCCGTGGTGCGCGTGCGGCAGCCGGACGTCGTGCACGGTGGCTCCGAGCTGGCGGAAGACGGCGAACGCCTCGTCCACACCGCGGGCGACCTCCGGGTCGAGCCCGGCAGCGAAGTGCTCGGGCACGCGGCCGATCCGCAGGCCGGTGAGCGGCTTGTCGAGCGCCCGCGTGTAGCTCGGCACCTCGTCACGGAGCGACGTCGAATCGCCCGGGTCGTGCCCCGCGATGGCCTCGAGCACGAGGGCGCAGTCCGCGGCCGAGCGGGCCATCGGACCGATCTGGTCGAGGCTCGAGGCGAAGGCGACGAGACCGCGTCGGCTCACGCGGCCGTACGTCGGCTTGAGCCCCGTGATGCCGCAGAGGCCGGCGGGCTGCCGGATCGAGCCGCCGGTGTCGGAGCCGATCGCGACCGGAGCCATGTCCGCCGCCACGCACGCCGCCGATCCGCCGCTCGACCCGCCCGGGGCGCGGGAGGTGTCCCACGGGTTCGCCACCGGACCGAACGCGGAGTTTTCGTTGGAGCCGCCCATCGCGAACTCGTCCATGTTCGTCTTGCCGACGATCACGGCATCGGCGCGCCGCAGGCGGGCCACCACCTCCGCGTCGTACGGAGGCCGGTATCCGGCAAGCATCTTCGAGGCGCACGTGGTCGGCAGGTCGGCGGTGCAGAGGGCGTCCTTGACGCCCACGGGCAGGCCGGCGAGCGGACCGAGCGGCTCGCCCGAGCGACGGCGTGCGTCGATCTCGGCCGCGCGGGCGAGCGCCCCCTCGCGATCGACGGCGAGGAACGCGTTGAGCGCGCCGTTGGTCCGCTCGATCCGCGCGAGGAAGGCCTCGGTGCACGCGACCGCCGTCAGGTCGCCCGAGCGCACCGCGTGCACGAGCTCGACCGCCGAGAGCTGCAGGGGATCGGGTGGCATGGGCGTGTGGATCGACCGCCGTCAGGCGGCTCCGGTCTCGCCGAGGACGGCCGGCACCAGGAAGCTTTCGCCGTCGTGCCGTGGTGCCGAGCGAAGCACCGACTCGCGGGCGAGCGAGGGCGTCACCACGTCGTCACGGAACACGTTCTGCGAGTCGAGCGGGTGGGCCAGCGGCTCCACGGCAGACGTGTCGACGTCGGCGAGCTGCGACACGAACCCCACGATCTTCGAGAGCTCGCCGGTGAGGTGGTCGAGTTCCCGCTCGGACAGCGCGAGCCGCGAGAGCAACGCCACCTTCGCGACGTCCTGCCGTGAGAGCGACGGGGATGCGGACGACATGGCAGCGGGCGGGCTTCTACGGGCGGGCGCGCGGTCCCGACGGAACCGCCTCCTCCACGACCGGCTTCGGCGTCTTGTCGACGTTCGGAAGGCGGAACGGCTTCTGCCGCACGAGCTTCGTCACCCGGCCGCCCTTGATGCACTGCGTGCAGACGAGGAGCGTGGAGTTGGTGCCGCCGGGGAGCGTCACCCGCAGCCGCTGGAGGTTGGGCTTGAACTTCCGCTTCGTGATCCCGGTGATCTTCGTGCCGACCCCGCCGAGGTACTTCGCCTTGCCACGGATCGTGACCTGGTTGCCGACGGAAAAGCCTTTGCCACAAACCTGACAGGAGCGTGCCACGCGAGCACCTTCGGGGACATGCGGAGGCCGTACGAAGCCTGGGAACCGGACCCGAGTCCGGCGATCGGCGTCGGCCGCGTTGCGGAAGCCCTCTAGGATACCGGGTGCCGGCGTGGCGACAAGCCGGAAAGAGCCCGTCGCCGTCGGTCCCTCTGTCCCCGGGAATGCACGATGCCCGTCTTCGATTTCGCGTTCCGGGTCGATGCCTCCCCTGCCGCGGTACGGGAGTTCCATCACGACACGCGGGCGCTGCGCCGACTGACGCCTCCCCCCACGTTCGTGCAGCTGCACTCGATCGAGCCGCTCGGCGAGGGGTCGGTGTCCCGATTCACACTCTGGGTCGGACCGATTCCGCTCCACTGGAAGGCCGTGCACCGCGACGTGACGGATCATGGATTCACCGACGTGCAGGCCGAGGGGCCGGCCGCGAAGTGGGAGCACACGCACGTGTTCGTGCCGCTCGACGACGGTGCGACGGAGATCCGCGAGCACATCGAGTTCGAGCACAAGCGCGGCCTCGCCGGGCTGCTGACGCGGGTGCTCTTCTCGCGGCCCAACCTCCTGGCGATGT
>JBJTBO010000450.1:0-2069 GCA_046091445.1 Planctomycetaceae bacterium
ATGATCGGCATTGGCGGGCGGCTCCAGCATCACGCCGACGAGCACGGTGCGCTCGCCCGCCCGTCCCGCCGGCCGATCCCCGCCGCCGCCGCGCACCTCGAGGCTCGTCGCGCCCTTCACGCATCGACCTCCGCGTCGAGCCCGGCGGTCTCGTCGTCATCCACGCACCCGCGTCCCGTCGCCTCGTTCACCGACGCGGCCGCATCGGCGGCGAGGTGCGTGCAGCTTTCCCAGCGGCGGGTGTCGAGCAGGCCGTCGGCCACCGCATCCTTGACGGCGCAGTCGCTCTCGTGCGTGTGCGAGCAGTCGGGAAACCGGCAGCGATTCGCGATCGGCCGCAGATCACGGAACGCGCTGGGCACCTCGGCGGGCACGACCTGCCAGAGGGCGAATTGCCGCACGCCGGGCGTGTCGACGAACGATCCCCCGTGACGATGCGGCAGCAGCCGCGCGGTCGTGGTCGTGTGCCGCCCCTTCTCATTCTCCCTGCTCACGGCGCCCACCGGCAGGTCGAGGGCCGGGTCGAGTGCGTTCAAGAGCGACGACTTGCCGACACCGCTCTGACCGACGACCGCCGTCACGCGAGCCTCCAGTTCGGCCGCCAGCCTGCGCATGCCCAGTCCCGTCACCGCCGAGCAGATGATCACCGGATACCCCATTCTCGCATACACCCCGGCGAACGGGACGAGCGACCCCGGATCGACCAGGTCCGCCTTGTTCAGGCACACGACCGGCCGGATGCCGGACGACTCGGCGCTGACGAGCAGGCGGTCGATGAGCGCGGGTTTCGGCGCAGGCTCGGCGGCACTCGCGACGATGAGCACCTGATCGACGTTGGCGACGATCACGTGGCGACGTCCCCGACTCGCACGGCAGAGGGACGCCTGACGAGGCTCGATCGATTCGATCACACCCTCGCCGCCGGCAGCGGTGACCCGCACCCAGTCTCCGGCGGCGACGGGATGGCGTTGGTCGGTGGCGAGGCTGCGGAGAATGCGACGCATCGAGCAGCGCACGACCGTCCCGTCCCCGCGGGCCACGACGGTTTCGCGACCGTGCACGTGGAGCACGCGTCCGCGCCACGCCGCCGCCGCCGCGGGCTGGACCGAGAGGCCGTCCACGTCGTCCGGAGGACGCTCTGCGACGACCGTCCGATGCCGTGCCAGGGCGCCGCGGCCGGAGAGCCGTTCATGCAGGTCCTGGTCGGCGAGCCTCTCGACATCCTGTCGGACCGCACGGGTGAGGTCGCCCTCGCGTCGTCGCGACGAGCGATTGCGCCGGAACTCGACGCGGAACTTGCGGGGCTCTGTCATCCGGGAAAGTGTAGCACCGCCGATCTGCGGACCCTGCGGCACCGCCCGGTCGTACGCGGGCCGTGCCGGACGTTGCCGCCGCGTCAGCGTCCCGGCGCGTCGTCGTCGGAGTCGCCATCCGTGTGCCACTCGATCTGCTCGGGGCGGGCAGGCTTGCCGCGGCCGTGGGATTCGGACTCCCTTCGCGACTCCAGTCCGGCGGCCTCGAGGAGCGACCGGCTGAGGATCCCCTCGGACGCGGAGCGGGTGGGTGGTGCCCCCGCGGCTCCGAGACGCGAGGGCTCGTAGCACACCTCGAAGGCATGCTTCGCGATCGCGAGCGTGTCGCCCGGGTCGAGTCGTTGCTCGCTGATCCGCGTGCCGTTGACCTTGGTGCCGTTGCTGCTGCCGAGATCCTTGACGAACCAGTACCCGTCGATGAGGTTCAGTTCGCAGTGACGGCTGGAGACGTTGGGGAATCGCAGGACGATGTCGCAGCTCTCGCGCCGACCCACGAGCAGGGATGTCTTGAGCAGCGGAATGGGATCGCCACCCCCTTGGGGAACGAGTTCGCCGTGCGTGCCGGACATGATGCGATCCCTCGTGATGTGGAAGTCGCGCCGGCGGCCGGGCGGTCGCCGTCTCTCTTGAGACGGTACGGAGCGCCTCCCGCAGGGTCAAGGAAGCGTGCATCGCCCGACCCGTGTACCGCCCGGCGGTCGCGCGTCGCCGCGGTCGTCCCGTGGCGCCGGTATGATGCAGGGGGCAGGATTGGAG
>JBJTBO010000451.1:0-10966 GCA_046091445.1 Planctomycetaceae bacterium
CGTGACCACGGGCCCGTGCGCGATCGATGATGTGCTCTCGCGGGCCGTGGCTCGGCTGCAGCATCCCGGCCACGACGACTGAGCACGTCGTCACGCGGGCCGCAGGATCTCGGACGCGAGGAAGAAGCTTCCCGCCACGCAGACCATCCCGCCTCGCCCGGCGACCCCGCGGGCAGCCTCGAGCGCCTCGACGGGTGTGCCTGCCACTCGCGGTGGCGGCAGGCCCGCCGCGCGGCATGCGGACACCAGCCGTGCCACCGGAGCCGCCCGTGTGTTCGTCGTGTAGCGGGTGAGGATGACGTGGTCGAAGCAGCCGGTGGCCGCGGCGAGCATCTCCTCGATCTGCTTGTCCATGCTCGCCGCGAAGACGAGCACCCGGGGACGGCGTGTCGCGAGCGCCGGAGCGAGCGTCTCGAGCAACGACCGCATCGAAGCCACGTTGTGGGCCGCGTCGACCCCGACGTGGGGTGCAACCTCGACACATTCGATCCTCGCCGGAAGGCGGACTCGCGCGAGGCCCCGCGCGATCGCCTGCCGCGGCACGGCGAACCCCGCCGCATCGACCTGGCGCGCGGCCATCACCACGAGGGCGGCATTGTCCGCCTGGTGACGGCCCGCCATGGCGAGCCGGAAGTGTTCCGAAACCCCGTCGCGCACGCTCGTCACCTCCACGGCACCCCCCTCGAGCGGATCGTCGGAGGCGGCGTGCGTGACGCGAAAATCGCGCCCCACCTGCAGCAGCGCGGCACGCCTGCGCCGCGCGGTGTCGGCGATCACGCGTCGGGCCGCCGGATGGGCCGCTCCGCTGATCACCGGCCGGCCGCGCTTGATGATGCCCGCCTTCTCGCCGGCGATCCGTCCCACGGTCCGCCCCAGCAGCTCCATGTGGTCGAGGCTGACGCTCGTGATCACGGATACGACGGGACGCGACACGTTCGTCGCGTCGAGCCGACCGCCGAGCCCGGTCTCGAGGACGGCGAGATCGACCCGCGACCGTGCAAAGTGCAGGAAGGCGGCGGCAGTCACCACCTCGAACCACGTCGGTCCCCGGCCACCACGTCGCGCCGCGGCCCGGTCGAGCGCCTCGACCGTCGGGATCAGGATGTCGAAGACGGCGACCAATGCCGCCGCGCTGATGGGACGGCCATCGATGCTGATGCGCTCCTCGAGCGCGTGCACATGGGGGGACATGTACCGGCCGGTGCGGTGGCCCGCTGCCGAGAGGACGGCGGACAGCATCGCCACCGTCGATCCCTTGCCTTTGGTCCCCGCGACATGCACGACGGGAAACGCGTCGTGCGGAGCGTCGAGGCGCGCCAGCAGCCTCCGCATCCGGCCGAGCCCGAAATCGGCACCGGGCTTCTTCGGCGGCGTCCGCTCGAAGTCGACGCGGCCTCCGAGCCAGTCGAGCACGGCGGCCCGCCCCTGCGGGACCGCGTTGCCCCGGGGTCGCACGACCCCTTCGTCGCGCCGTCGACGCATGCTGCCCACTCTCCCGGCACTCCCGCGACGTGCCGGAGAACCACGGCGATTCTACCCACGAGGCCGGTTGCCGAGCGGCAGCGGCCTTGACGCCACAGTCCTCGTTCACGGAGCCTCCGCGCCGGTCCCGGTCGCCATCCTCACAGCCGCCCCGATGCTCCGTTCCCACAGCCGCTGGTTCACCGCGCTCCTCGTCTGCTGCGCCCCGCTGGCCGCAGCGGAGGAGCCGCTCGTGGAACCAGCGCCGATGTACATCGCCGAGCCCTTCGAGAGCGGCTTCGCGGGGATGCCGCTGCCCGTGTCGATCGGGCAGGCGCCGACGTGGCCGCGCTGGTTCGCGGGCGCGGGCGGGCTCGTGATGACGCGCACGCTGCCGGGCGGCGTGCCCACCCTGCGGCCGGTGGGAGGCGTGCAGCTCACCACCGCGGACGCCTCGGCGACGTGGCCAGGCGGCTTCGACGCACACGTCGGACGATGGCTCGGGGCCCGGCAGCAGCACGCGGTCGAGCTCGTGTACTGGGGCGTCTACGGGATCGGTTCGTCCGCGTCGTTCGTCGATCCCGCCGACACGATCGACGTGATCCCCCAGGCGCCCGGCGCGATGTTCGGGGGCACGCCGGCGGGCGAGTTCCTGGCCGACGCTCGAGGCCAGCAGATCGCGCGCTCGGACCTCGTCAACAACGTCGAGGTGAATTGGGTCTACGCCCTCGGCGATCGCCCCGAGTTCCTGCCGCGGCAGGGGCCGTTCTCGCTCATGTGGCTCGCCGGATTCCGGTTCTTCCAGGTGAACGACGTGCTCACGCTCACCTCGTTGCCCGGCGATGCCGCGCTCGGGCCCGCGGACCTGTCGGTCGCGACCAACAACAATCTCTACGGGGGTCAGGTGGGGGCGAAGCTCGACTGGCGATTCCTGCCGAGCGTGCGTCTCAACGTGGTGCCCAAGTTTCTCCTCGCGGGCAACGCGATCACCGATACGACGACGCTCACCGACGCGACCGGCACGACCGCCACGTTCGCGAGCGGCGCACCGCTCCGAGTCCACTCCCAGCTCGGCGTCTTCTCCTGGCTCGGCTCCGTCGACACGGGACTCGCGTGGGACGTGACCGATCACTGGAGCCTCTCGCTGGGGTATCGGGTCGTCGGTGTCGGCAACATCGCACAGGCGGACGGCCAGTGGCCGATCGTGCTCGCGAGCCCGGCCTCGCTCGACGGCATCGCGGCCGGATCGAGCACGATCGTGCACGGCGGCTTTGCGGGGTTCGAGGCGCGGTACTGATGGGAGCGCTGCCGGGCCATCCATGGCCCCGGCAGCTTGGCCCTCCGGGCCACAGCCAAGGTGTGGCCCGGAGGGCCGGCCGCCTTCCGGGCGGCCGTGGCGCTTCGCGGGAGGCTGCGGCGCGGCCTGCGGCCGCTGCAGCCAGCGTGGGGGTGCGGCAGGCGGGAAGGCTGCGGCGCGGCCGGCGGCCGCTGCAGCCGATCATCGGCGATCAGCCGCCGCAGTAGTCGATCACGCGGGCGATTTCGCTCTTGAGATCGCGGCGTGAGACGATGCGATCCACGAAGCCGTGCTCGAGGAGGAACTCGCTCGTCTGGAATCCCTTCGGGAGTTCCACGCGGATCGTCGCCTTGATGGTGCGCGGGCCGGCGAAGCCGATGAGGGCCCGCGGCTCGGCGAAGACGAGGTCGCCGAGTGAGGCGAAACTGGCGGCGACGCCTCCCATCGTCGGATTGGTCAGCACGGAGATGAAAAGCCCGCCCGCCTTCGAGTAGCGGGCCAGCGCCGCCGAGACCTTCGCCATCTGCATCAGCGACAGGATGCCCTCGTGCATGCGTGCCCCGCCGCCCGAGGCGCTGATGATGATCAGAGGCAGTCGGCTCTCGGACGCCCGCTCGACGAGCCCCTTTAGCCCCTCTACCACCACGCAGCCCATGCTCCCCATGATGAACGAGGAGTCGGTCACGCCGCAGGCCACGCGCCGGGCTCGAATCATGCCGGTTCCCGTGAGGGCGGCATCCGCCAGGCCCGGTCTCTTCTGTTCGGCGACGATCCGTTCGGCGTACGGCTTCTTGTCGCGAAAGCCCAACGGGTCGGTCGGCCGCAGGTTCGCGTCCCATTCCTCGAAGGTGCCCGTGTCGAGCAGCTGGCCGATTCGCTGCGCCGCCGACACGTACCAGTGGTACCCGCACTGGGGACAGACGTTGAGGATCTCCTCCGCCTCCTTGCGGTAGATCGTCGCCCCGCAGCCGTCGCACTTGAGCCACAGGCCCTCCGGCACGCCGCGTTTCGCCCGCGGCCCGCGGGCCTCGGCCGCGCCCGAAGCAGCACGGTCGGTCCCGCCCGCGCGTCGCGATCCGTCTCCCGTGCGGCCAGAACCGTCCTGGACGACGACGTCCGCCTCGGCTGTGCCCGATTTGCTGCGGCGTTCCATGGGTCGAGAACGGGAAGGTATGAGTCGTGTGAAACGGAGCGGAAGGCACCTGCCGACCACGATCCGACCGGCGCGTGATGGCCGCTCCGAAGCCCGGAGTGTAGCCCCGCAGGCTACCGCAAGACTGCGCCGATCCGACCGTCACCCCACCGGGACCGAGCGTCGGCTCGACCGCCATTGGCCGGCGACCGGGAGTCGCACGTCCTGCGGCTCGATGACGTCGGCGGTCCAGACGTCGTCGAGCGGCCGCCCGGCCGCGACCCAGAGCACGATCCGGTCGAGCGGCCGTGGCACGACCAGGGCCACGGTCCCCCGCGGGCGCCGCCGCAGCAGCCTGCCGATGATGTCATCGACCCGCGCGCACGCCTCCTCGAGCGACTCCCCCTCGGGTGCCACCACGGACCACGGATGCTCGAGCCACTGGCGATGGAGCCGGGGCTGCTTCCTGCGGATGTCCTCGACGAGCATCCCCTGCCAGAGCCCCTGATCGAGATTCGTGAGGCCGGCCACGGTGCGCGGCCTGAGGCCGCACGCGTCGCCGATGAGGCGGGCCGTCTCGCCGCTCGGTCCGTCGTCGGCGGCATGCAGGCTCGTGGGGGGCGAGGCGGCCAGTTCCAGGCCGAGGCGCCGGGCTTCCGCGACGCCGGCTGCGGCGAGGGGCATGTCCAGCGTGCCGCGCAGGCGACCATCGAGGTCGTAGGCGGTGACGCCGGCTCGAAGGACGAGCAGGTGATCGGCCATCAGGGCGAGGGTGCTCCGAAGGAAACGGGATGACCGCCGGCGCCGGCAGTCAGAGAACGCTGCGCGCGATCGCCTCCAGCTCCGCGATCGATCGCGCATAGTCGCCGGAACGCACGACGGCACTGCCGGCCACGATCAGTTCCGCGCCGGCCGCCGCCACCGGGCCGATCGTCTCCGTGGAGATGCCGCCGTCGACCGCCAGCCGGAACGTGCCGCCGCGAGCCTCGCGCAGGGCGGCGAGCGCCGCGAGCTTCTCGAGTGCGACCGGATTGAATCGCTGTCCTCCGAACCCCGGTTCCACGCTCATGACGAGCACGCCATGGCAGTCATCGAGCCAGGGCTCCACGGCCTCGACGGGCGTGCCGGGGCTCAATGCGAGATGCGCCCTGGCTCCCCCACCGGCGATCTCCCGGAGCGTTCGTCCCGGATCCGTCAGCGCCTCCACATGCACGGAAATCACGTCCACGCCGACTGCGGCGTATCCGGCCACCATCCGCTCAGGCTCCTCGACCATCAGATGCACCTCGATCGGCACGCGCGCCGCCCGCCGCACGGCCTCGACGACGACGTCGCCGTAGGTCAACTGCGGCACGAATCGCCCGTCCATGACATCGAGGTGGAGCGCGGCGGCGCCCGCCTGCTCGAGCCGCTCGACCTCATGGGCGAGATGCCCGAAGTCGCACAGGAGCAACGCCGGCAGGACCACCGGGCCCTCGCCGTCAAGCACCGCCGACACGCGATCGAAGGCTCTTCCAGCCGCAGAATTCACGAGATACGCACTGGCGGAATCGCAGGGCAGCCATGCCCCGCACGTCTCCCGAGAGGCTACCACACGGCCGTCCTCCCCATCGACCCGCCTGCCCGCGGCAGCGCGCAACACCAACCGAGGCATGGATTTATGGCCCTCTTCGTGCGGTGATCGGCGCCGCCGGCCGCCCCGGCCGACCCCGGCCCGTATGCTGCTTCTCGCGCCCGTCACCGAGCAGGCCCACGACCCATGTCCGCGCCCGGACCGTTCGCTGGATTCCGCAGCCGTCTTTCCAGCGACGATCTCCAACGGATCGAGGCCCGCACGCAGCAGATCGGCCGCGACCTCCTGGCGCATGCCCTCCGGGCACGTCCATCCCCCGTCTCGCCTGACTGGTGGACGACGCAGGCGGGCGAATGGGCCACGCACGACGACGACCTCAAGGTGCGGCTCTTCAGGCTCGTCGATTGCATGCCGATGCTCGACGATCCCCGCGCGCTCGACCGGCACGTGCGGGAGTATCTCGACGATGACACGCTGAACCGGATGCCCGCCGTGTTGAGGATGGCACTGCAGGCCGCGCGAAGCGGCCTGCTCGCCCCGCTGGCGGCCCGCGCCGTGCGGGCCGCGATGCTCGCCCAGGCACGCACGTTCATCGCGGGCACGACGCCCGAGGAGGCTGCCGCCGCCGCGCTCGCGGAGCGAAAGCACCGCCGCGGCTTCCCGCGCGACCTGCTCGGTGAGGCGGTGACGGGCGACGTGGAGGCCGATGCCTACGCGGACGCCTACCTGCGACTGCTGACCGAGTTGCCGGCGACCGCCTCGCACTGGCCGTCCGAGCCGCTCGTCGACGAAGGGCCGGCCGGCCCGCTGCCACGCGTCAACGTCTCGCTCAAGCTGTCGGCGCTCGATCCCCGGTTCGACGCGATCGATCCGCACGGCACGACCGAACGCGTCCTCGCGAGGCTCCGACCGCTCTGGCGTGCCGCCCGCGACCATGGCGCCCAGGTGCACGTCGACATGGAGAGCCACGCGACGAAGGACCTGGCCCTGTCGATCTTTCGCACGATCGCCATGGAGCCGGAGTTTCGGGAGTGGCCCCACTGCGGCGTCGTGGTGCAGTGCTACCTCCGCGACGCGCCCCGCGACCTCGCCGAGCTCGCCGAGTGGGCCGGACGACGGGGCACGCCGATCTGGGTCCGCCTCGTCAAGGGGGCGTACTGGGATCACGAGACGATCCTCGCGCGGTCGGCCGGGTGGCCGGTGCCGGTCTGGGAGCAGAAGTGGCTCACGGACGCCTGCTACGAGGCGGCCACGACGTTCGTCATGGAGCACGCGACGCGACTGCGGCCGGCCCTGGGCAGCCACAACCTGCGCTCGATCGCCCACGGCATGGCCGTGGCCGAGCACCTCGGCCTCGCGCGCCGGGACATCGAGGTGCAGATGCTCTACGGCATGGCGGAACCGGAGAAGCAGGCGATCACGGCCGCGGGCTGGAGGCTGCGGGTCTACATGCCGTACGGCGAACTCGTGCCCGGCATGGCGTACCTCGTGCGCAGGCTGCTCGAGAACTCGTCCAACGAGTCGTTCCTGCGGGCCGGATTCGTGCAGGGCGCGTCGCCGGAGGTGCTCCTCGCGCCGCCGGTCGGATCGGCCGGCGGGGCGGTCCATCCGCCTGCCACGCCGCACCCGGACGACTTTCGCAACGAGCCACTCGCCGACTTTTCGCTCGCGACGGTTCGACAGGCCATGGCGGACGCGGTCGCCCGTGCTGCGGCGGCGTGCGGCGACGCCGCTCCACTCGTCCCCGCGGTGATCGACGGAGCACGGAGCATGCCCGATGCCCGCTTCCCGCGGTTCGATCCAGCGGACCGCGGGCGGCTCGTCGCACGCGTCGGTGCCGCGACGCCCGCGGACGCGGCGCGTGCCATCGCCTGCGCGGGCGAGGCGCTCCCCGCCTGGCGGGCCGCGGGAAGCGAGGCCCGCGCGGCCGTGCTCCGGCGCGCCGCGGACATCATGCGGCGGCGGCGCTTCGACCTGGCAGCGCTCGTGGTGCTCGAGGTGGGCAAGCCCTGGCGCGAGGCGGACGCGGACGTCGCGGAGGCGATCGACTTCTGCGAGTACTACGCGCTCGAGGCACGGCGGATGGCCCGGCCGCGTCGCGTGGACGTACCCGGCGAGGAGAACGTGACCGAGCCGCGCCCACGCGGCATCGCGGTGGTGATCGCCCCGTGGAACTTCCCGCTCGCGATCCTCTGCGGCATGACGACGGCGGCCCTCGTCACGGGCAACACGGTGGTCATGAAGCCTGCGGAGCAGTCGTCGCTCGTCGGGCTGCGGCTGCACGAGATCCTGCTCGAGGCCGGCGTGCCCGCGGGCGCGGTGGCCTTCCTGCCGGGTCGGGGCGAGGAACTCGGCCCGACCCTGGTCACCCACCCCGACACCGCACTGGTCGCCTTCACCGGCTCGCGTGCCGTCGGCCTCTCGATCCAGGCCCTCGCCGCGTCGTCGTCGGGAGGCGAGGGGCACACCGTCAAGCGCGTGATCGCCGAGATGGGGGGCAAGAACGCGATCATCGTGGATGACGACGCGGACCTCGACGAGGCGGTGAAGGGCGTCGTGCACTCCGCCTTCGCCTTCGCCGGCCAGAAGTGCTCGGCGTGCTCGCGCGTGATCGTGCTCGACGACATCCATGATCTGTTTCTCGACCGGCTCGCCGGGGCTGTCCGCAGCCTCGCGGTCGGGCCGGCCACCGCGCCGGGCACGCAGGTCGGTCCGGTCGTCGACGAGGAGGCCCGCGATCGCATCCGTCGGTTCATCGCTCTCGGCCGCACCACGGCACGGCTCGTGGCCACGGTCGACGTCGACCACCTCGACGACCGCGGCTGGTTCGTCGGACCGCACCTCTTCGCCGACGTCGACCCCGGCGGCCCCCTCGGACAGGAGGAGATCTTCGGGCCGGTGCTCGCCGTGATCCGCGCGAGCGGCTTCGACCACGCGATCGCGCTGGCCAACGGCACGCCCTATGCGCTGACCGCGGGTGTCTTCTCGCGGAGTCCGTCGCGGCTCGCGCGGGCGCGCGAGGCGCTCGAGGCCGGCAACGTCTATCTCAATCGAGGCATCACCGGCGCGCTGGTGCACCGCCAGCCGTTCGGCGGTTACAGGCTCTCCGGAATCGGAGGGAAGGCCGGCGGTCCAGACACCCTCGCTGCATTCACGGTCCCACGAACGGTCACGGAGAACACGCTGCGTCGCGGGTTCGCGCCGCCCCCGGCCCCGGATTCTTGAGGCGGCTCCCCCGTGGCGGGCCGCGTCGAGGGGTGCCCCTCGACAAGGCCGCGTTTTGGCGGTTCACTCCGTCACGACTCCTCACGAAACGCTCACGCCCGACCGGTACACCTTTCGCGGCGGTCGCCTCCGCCCCTGCGATGCCCGACTCCCCTTCCACATCCACGCCGGCACGCACGCTGACCGGGCGATCGCGTCGCCGCACCACGCGCCCCTGGGTGCGGGCGACCGACGCGATCGCCCGCGGCCTCATCACCGTCGGAGGCATCGGCACGATCGTAGCCGTGCTGCTGGTGGGGGCGTTTTTGCTCGCCGTGGCGCTGCCGCTCTTCCGATCGGCCTCGTCGCGGATGGAGCGGGTCGGACCACTGCCGACAGCCGAGGCCGTCCGCCTCGCCTGCCTGGGAAGCGACGACTCCGGACTCCTCACCTGGTTCGCCACGCGGGGCGACACGGGCGGCATCGCGGGCGACCTGCAGGTCGTGCGCATCGCCGATGGCGCCGTGCTCCACGCACGTCCCGCCGCGGCACTCGGGCTCGAGGGAGCGACGACGATCCGGGTGACCGGGGCGGCCGGCACAGGGGCGGTCGGCTACGGCGATGGCACGTTTCGCATCGGCAGGATCGGTCTCGACTCGCGGTTCATCCCTCCTGACGCGGTGCCGGAGGCCGCCGCCGGCCTGGCCCCGGGCAGTGCCGTCACCGCCGACGGTGAAACGATCATCCGTGGCATGACGGGCCATCATGCAGCCGTCTCGCTCGTCTGCGAACTGGGCACACCGTCGAGGCTCGCCGCCGACCCGATCGTCGACATCGACGTGGCGTCCCGCCCGGATGGCACGATCGTGGCGGCGCTCGACGCCACCGGCCGGGTGCGCGTCGAGTCGGTCACCGCGCGACGCAACCTCCTGACCGACGAGGTGGTGACCACGTCGGTGGGAAGCTCGCTCGCCCCCCACGACGGAAAACGACCGTCGTTCGTGCGCGTCTCCGAACGGGGCGATCAGCTGTTCGTGGTCGCCGACGACGGCTCGGCACGACGGTTCGTCATCCGCAATGTCGAGTCGCCCGAGCCGATGGAGGGCTTTCGTGTCGGGGGCGACGCCGAGACGGCCGCCCGGGTCACCGCGGTCGAACGCCTCTTCGGAGGCGCGTCGCTGGCGGTCGGCGACGAGGCGGGCGTCGTGCACGTGCTCTTCGCATCGCGGGGCGGCACCGCGCTCGCCGCCGATGGCCTCGCCATGCGGGAGGCGAGGACGTTTGCGGGCCGCCGCGGCTCGGCGGAGGCCGGCATCCGGGTGATCGCCGCGTCGCCGCGGTCCCGGCTCTTCGCGGTGGCCGATGCCGAGGGGGGCATCCGGCTCCTCCATTCGACCACCGGTGAGGAAGTGCTCCAGCCCGAGCGGGCGAACGACGTGGCGGCCGAGCGGCTCTGCATCGCGCCACGCGAGAACCTCCTCCTCGCCGCCGGCGCGGGCACCCTCGCGGCCTGGCGAATCGACGCCGGCTATCCCGAAATCTCCGGGCGGACGCTCCTGGGACGCGTCTGGTACGAGAACTACACCGGCCCGGTCCATGCGTGGGAGACCACCGGGCACGAGTCGTTCGAGTCGAAGTTCGGGCTCGTGCCGCTCGTCTTCGGCACCATCAAGGCCACGCTCTACACGATGCTCTTCGCGACTCCGGTCGCGATCCTCGCGGCGATCTACGCCAGCCAGTTCATGCATCCCCGCTGGCGCGCACGAATCAAGCCGACGATCGAACTCATGGCCGGGCTGCCGAGCGTCGTGCTCGGGTTCATCGCGGGCATGGTCTTCGCGCCGCTCGTCGAACGGGGTGTGGTGCCGGTCGTGACGGGACTGTTCGTCGTCCCCGCGGTGCTGCTCGCCGGCGCGCACCTCTGGCAGCTGCTCCCGGCAGGCTGGCGGCCGCGTCTGGCTCCGTGGCGGCTGCCGGTGATCGGCCTCGTCGCCCTGCCGCTGGGCTGCCCCGCGGCGACGGCCGCCGCGCCGCACGTCGAACGACTGCTCTTCGACGGCGACTTCCGCGCGTGGCTCGACGGCCGGGGCAGGAGCGCGACCACCCAGCCGCCGAAGCCACTCCCGCCCCGGCCGTCGAGCCACGCGCGGAAGTCGCCGTCGAAGAGCAGTCGTTCGACGTGCGGCGCGACGGCCGTCGCGGCGAGGCAGCCCCGCGGCCGGGCGACGAGGCCGATCACCGGCAGCCGCCACGGAGCCAGACGCGGCCGCCAGCCTGCCGGGAGCAGCTGCCAGAGGTG
>JBJTBO010000452.1:0-4204 GCA_046091445.1 Planctomycetaceae bacterium
ATCGTACCGGCTGCCATCCGGGGTGACAGGGGCGGCGGGAACACCCGGTGCGGATCCGTCAGCCGCCTCCCGCGAGGCGTTCGTCGGCGTAGCTCGGCCGCAGGTACTCGGGCACGAGCGTTCCCGGATCGTCGTGGAGGCCGCATGACGCCGCCGCGAGCGCGAGCCGTGCCGCGTCGAGGGCGTCGCCGATGCACGCGTCCACCGGCGGGAGGCGGACGTCGTGGCGCGGTGCGAGGCGCTCCCGTCCGAGCGCGAGCGCCGGGCCGGAGGCCACGCACCCGCGTGGCAGCTGCGCGAGCCAGGTGTCGAAGGACTCGAGCACGGGCGGGTGGACGAGCCACGGGTGCGGCCCGTCTGCGGTGCGCGCGACCCAGGCCGCAAAGACGTCGCCGCGACCGGCATCGAAGGCCACGGCCATCGGCGGCTCCTCACCGAGCGCCGCCGCGGTGCGGCGCGCGCTCACGGCGAATCCCGAGACGGCGACGAGCCGCGCGCCGGACGTCCACGCGATCGCCTTGGCCGTGGCGACTCCCACCCGCAGCCCGGTGAACGATCCCGGCCCGCGGACGACGGCCACGAGTTCGACGTCGCGGATCCGCCAGCCGAGCCGTGACGCCGCCGTCGTCAGCACCGCGCTCACGTCGGTCGCGTGGCGACCGGCCGCGCCGAGCGGGAGGCAGACGGATCGGTCACCGTCGAGAGCGGCGACCGAGCCGGAGGCGAGGCTCGTGTCGATGGCGAGCGTTCTCATCGGCGGTCGCTCCGGCGTGCCCACCGACACGATCGACGGCGTTCTTGACCGCTCTCGGGGGCAGTCGTACCCTCCATGGGTCGCCGTCGCGGCGCCGCCACCTCACCCGGCGGGTACCCCCTGCCAGGGATCGGAACGATTGTGAAGCGGGCGATCATCAGCGACATCCACGGCAACCTCGAGGCGCTTCAGGCCGTCCTCGAGGATATCGAGCGGGAACGCGTCGACACCATCACCTGCCTCGGCGACATCGTCGGCTACGGTCCCGACCCGTGCGCGTGCGCGCGGCTCGTGCAGCAGCGGTGCGGGCTCGTGATTCTCGGCAATCACGACCAGGGAGCCCTCTTCGATCCCGACGGATTCAACGTGCGGGCCGACCGGGCCATCCGGTGGACACGGGGCCAGCTCGAGGTCCACGATCGGCTGCCGCGGAACGCCTCCGACCAGATCAGTGATTTTCTCGGCGAGCTGCCGCGGTCGCACGTGGAGGGGGACGTGCAGTTCGTCCACGGCTCACCGCGCCGCCCGCTCGACGAATACGTCTTCCCGGAGGACGTCTACAACCAGCTCAAGATGATGCACATCTTCGAGCTGGTCGGCCGGTACTGCTTCCAGGGCCACACGCACATCCCCGGCATCTTCACGACCGCGCCGGACTTCGTCTCGCCGGCGGTGCCGCGGTCGGACACGGAGGTGTACCTGCCGCTGCCGCCGGACAAGGCGATGATCAACGTCGGCTCGGTCGGCCAGCCGCGCGACGGCGATCCCCGCGCGTGCTATGTGATCCTCGAGGACGAGCGACAGGTGCGGTTCCGGCGGATCGACTACCCGTGGGCCGAGACGGCCCGCAAGATCCACGCCATTCCCGACCTCGACAACTTTCTCGGCGACCGTCTCGAAAAGGGCCAGTAGGGCTTGGATGACGGACGTGTGCCGCCTCCGCCCGGGTGTGCTACACCAACGGCGATCGCACCAGGGATTTCGCAGCGCGGGAGACGGCTCGTGGAACGCAGGCATCTCACCTTCATCGCCGTGGCGCTGGCCATCATCGTGGCCGGTCAGGCGCTGCAGGCCTGGCTGTTCCCGCCGCCGGTGAAGCCCCCCGCGCCGGAAAACCGCGAGGTCGTCGAGCCGGAATCGCCGGCGCCCGCTCCGGAAGGCGGGTCCACCGAGGTCGCCGATGCGGCCGCGGAGCCGAAGCCGGAGGATCCGGCCGGCGCGGATGCGGCGCGCGAGCGGCGCACGCTCGGATCGCTCGATGCCGCCGACCCGGCGCGGATGCTCGTCACGCTCACCAGTCGGGGCGCGGCCGTCGAACGGATCGAACTGGCGGATCCACGGTTTCACGATCAGGACGACCGGTCAGGGTACGTCGGGCATCTCGCGCCGGTCGCCGGGGCCGCGGGATGCCGGCTCGGCGTGGTCGGCGACGGCACGCCGGCCGCCCGCGCCGGACTCCGGGCGGGCGACGAGCTGGTGCGCGTCGACGGGCTGGCGACTCCCGATCCGCGCACGCTGCGCGATCTTCTGGCCGCCACGCGCCCCGGTCAGCGACTCGCGGTCGAGTTCGTGCGTGACGGAGGCACGATGTCCTGCGAGCTCGAGACGGCACGGCGCCCGCTCGAGGTGGTGCGGCCCGAGCATCGTGCCGAACCGGTCGCCGACCCCGACGGCGACACGCACGATCCGCTCTCGTTCCTGCTCTCACTGGAACGCCGCGACGGTCGCACGCGTCGCGAGGGCGCGGCGGATCTGCCCGGGCACGAGCTTGCGGATGTCGACTGGACGACGGTCCCGACGGCGGACGGCAGCGGCGTGCGGTTCACGCGGTCCCTTCCCGGCGGCCGGACCATCGTCAAGGAGTATCGGATCGCCGCCCCGCCAGACGCCGCGCAGGAGACCGGCTACCGGCTCGGACTGACGGTCGAGGTGCGGTCGCCGGAGCGCGAGACGGTGATCGTGTACGCGCTCGACGGGCCCACCGGACTGCCGACCGAGGGATGGTGGTATGCGCAGCGGGTCGGCCCCGAGATGTTCGGCGGCCTCGCCGTCCGCGACGTCGTCATGCGGTTCACCGGCGAGAAACGCGCGCTCGTCAGCGGGCTCAAGATCGCCGATGGATCGCTCGAGCACCCGTCCTCGGCCATCCTCGAGGGCAAGCCGCTCGCCTTCGCGGGCGTCGACTCCCTCTATTTCGCCTCGGCCGTCCTTCCGGTCGTCGGTGCCGACGCGCCGGACCTCGCGGAGGTGCGACCGCGCGCCGTCGGCAGCGTGCCCGAGGGGGCGCGCCGCAAGCTCGTCGATGTGACCGCGCGGCTCGTGTCGCGCGAGTTGACCGTCGCACCGGACGCCCCGGTGACACACCGCTACGAGATCTTCGCGGGCCCGAAGCAGCCCGAGCTCCTGCGCGGGTTCGGAGGAGAGGGCGGCGGCATGGAGGACCTCGTCTACTACGGATGGTTCGGCTGGGTCGCCCGCCCGCTCACGGCCATCCTGCACGGGCTGCATGCGGTCGTGCGCAACTACGGCATCGCCATCCTCCTGCTCACCGTGATCGTGCGCGGGGCGATGTTTCCGGTGAGCCGCAAGCAGGCGCTCTCCTCGCAGAAGATGCAGGTGCTGCAGCCGGAGATGAAGGCGATCGCCGAGAAGTACAAGAACGATTCCGAGAAGCGCACCCGGGCCACCCAGGAACTGTGGCGGAAGCACAACTACAACCCGATGGGCGGGTGCCTGCTCGTCTTCATCCAGATCCCGATCTTCATGGGCCTCTACCGCGCGTTGGCCACCGACGTCGAGCTGCGGCAGGCGCCGCTCTTTTCGTCGGCGATCCGCTGGTGCTCGAACCTCGCCGCCCCCGACATGTTCCTCGACTGGTCCGGCTGGATGCCGTCGTTCCTCGTCGCGCCGGAGGGCTGGCTCGGCCCGTTCCTCAATCTCTTCCCGCTCGCGACGATCGGCCTGTTCCTCTGGCAGCAGAAGCTCTTCATGCCGCCGGCGATGGACGAGCAGCAGCAGATGCAGCAGCAGGTCATGAACTACATGATGTGGTTCATGGCGCTCATGTTTTTCAAGGTGCCGTGCGGCCTGTGCCTCTACTTCATCGCGTCGAGCCTCTGGGGCATCGCGGAACGCCTGCTGCTGCCGACGACGCCGCCGGCGCCGTCCGGTGGAGGTGGCGTGACGCCGGAGGGCGTGCGGGTCGTGGATGCTCCCGCGGTGCCCGTGCGCACCGGGGCGGCCGACGCCGCGCGGCAGAAGCGGCAGGCCAGGCGGAAGCCGCGCTGACGGATCGCGGCCGGCGTGACCCGTCGCCCCTGTAGCCGCATTCCCGGACGAGCCAGACGCGACGGACCCGAGCCGATGTGGTCTGCGGACGAACTGATCGTCGCCCCCGGCACGGCCGATGGGTCTGGCGCGCGGTCGATCGTGAGGATCACCGGTGACGGT
>JBJTBO010000453.1:0-5978 GCA_046091445.1 Planctomycetaceae bacterium
TGGTCGCCGCCGGCGTTTATCTCGTCGGCCGCTTCTTTCCGGTGCTCTCGCCCGACGTCCTGCTCGTGATCGCGTATGTCGGGGCGATCACGCTCTTCATCGCGGCGACCATCGCGCTCGTCGCCAACGACATCAAGCGGGTGCTCGCCTACTCCACCGTGAGCCAGCTCGGCTACATGATGCTCGCCCTCGGCGTGGGTGGCTGGGTCGCCGGGCTGTTTCACCTCGTCACGCACGCGTTCTTCAAGAGCCTGCTCTTCCTCTGCTCGGGGTCGGTGATCCACGCGTGCCACACGAACGACATGCGCAAGATGGGCGGCCTGCTCAAGGTGATGCCGTGGACGGCCTGGACGATGCTCGTCGGCTGCCTTGCGATCATCGGCGCCGGCATACCGTTCGTCATCGGGCTGTCGGGCTACTACTCGAAGGACTCGATCCTCGCGCAGGCCCTGTCGTTCGCGCAGACGAACCCACGGCATGCGATCCTCTACTGGGCCGTGGCGGGCGGGGCGTTCCTGACGGCCTTCTACATGTTCCGCCTCTGGTTCATGACCTTCGCGGGCCAGCCTCGCGATCATCACGTCGCGGACCATGCCCACGAATCGCCCAACGTGATGGTGGCCCCGCTCGTCGCGCTGGCGGCGCTCGCCGTCGTGGCGGGCTGGTCCCTGGGCAGCTTCGGCATCGCGAACCTGCTCGAGCAGGCGCGGCCCGCCGGCACGGCCGAGGGGCTCACGGGGGGCTTCGTCTTCGGCCAGTCGCTCGTCGTTCCGGCGGAGCATCTCAGCCACGAGGGCTCGATCCACGTCACGGCGACGCTGACGGCCTTCACGACGGCGCTTGCCGGCGTGCTCGTCGCGGCGGCGATGTACCTGTGGCGCGTCGTGTCGCCCGAGGCGGTCGCGAAGGCCTGCGGGCCCGCCTACACGTTCCTCGCGAACCGCTGGTACCTCGACGAGCTGTATCACGCGCTCTTCGTCGTGCCGACGCTCGGCATCGCCCGACTCGCCAGTGCGAACGATCGGGGCGTGATCGACCGGATCATCGACGGAGTCGCCCGGCTCGCCCGCGGTCTCGCCGGGATCGACGCCTGGATCGACCGCACGATCGTGGACGGCGTCGTGAACGCCACCGCGGCCGCCACCTGGAACACGGGCGTACGGCTGAAGCAACTGCAGACCGGCCGACTGCGCCAGTACGTCGCCTTCATCGTCCTCGGCACGGTTGTCGCCGCTGTCGTCGCCGGATTCCTGCTCCGCACCTCGCTCGCAGGCTGAAGCGCCGTCGCGGTGACGCACCGCCCCCGCCTCCTCCACCACGCTCCGCACCACGCTCCCTGACACGTCTCCTCCAGCACCTCCCCGAGCAGCCGACATGACGCCCGACGCCCTGCCGCAGCCCGCCTTGTGGCCACTCACGCTGATCGTCTTCCTGCCGGCCTTCGTCGCGGCCCTGCTGTCGCTGCCGATCATTCCCAAGGCGCGCGAGGAGGCGATCCGCTGGATCGCGTTCGCGACCACCGCGGTCACCTTCGTGCTGTCGCTCTGGATGGCGTGGCCCGGTCTCTTCGCCGCCCTCGGCTTCGGTGCCGCGGGGCCCGCGCAGTTCACGATCGGCGAGGCGGGCATGCAGGCCGTGGTGAAGAAGCCGTGGATTCCGGCCTTCGGCATCGAGTACCTGCTCGGCGTCGACGGCATCAGCATGCCGCTGGTGCTCCTGACCACGTTCCTCTCGATGCTCGCCTGCGCCGCGAGCTGGCCGATCACGAAGCACGTCAAGGCCTACCACGTGCTCTTCCTGCTCCTCGTCACCGGGATGGTCGGCGTGTTCGTGTCGCTCGATTTCTTTCTCTTCTACGTGTTCTGGGAGGTGATGCTGCTGCCGATGTACTTCCTCATCGGCATCTGGGGAGGGCCGCGTCGCGAGTATGCGGCGATCAAGTTCTTCCTCTACACGCTCCTCGGCAGCGTGCTCATGCTCATCGCCATCCTGATGCTCTACTTCACGAGCGACCTGCGGATGCTGTCGCCCGAGCAGCTCGTGGCCGCCCGGGTCGTGCCGGACGCGGCGGCCGCCGCCGAGATCGCGAGCGGCACGGAGCCGGTGCACACCTTCAACCTCCTCGCGCTGGCGGCCCTCGGCCAGCTGCCGAACTCCCCGTTCGCCTCGCTCGAGGTCTGGGGCATGAGCCTCGAGACGTGGGCGTTCCTCCTGCTGCTCATCGGATTCGTGATCAAGGTGCCCGTGGTGCCGGTGCACACCTGGCTGCCCGACGCGCACGTGGAGGCCCCGACGCCGATCTCGATGATCCTCGCGGGCGTGCTCCTCAAGCTCGGCGGCTACGGCATCCTGCGCATCTGCTATCCGATCTGCCCGGGCGGCGGCCTCACGCTCGCCTGGCTCGTCTGTGGCCTCGGCGTCGTGTCGATGGTCTACGGCGCGTTCGCCGCCCTCGCGCAGACCGACTTCAAGCGGATGGTCGCCTACAGCTCCGTGAGCCACATGGGGTACGTGATGCTCGGCCTCGGCGTGTGGAGCGCCGTCGCCGGCAACGAGTTCCGCTGGGACGCGTGGGCGCAGGGGGTCAACGGAGCGATGTTCCAGATGCTGGCCCACGGCATCTCGTCGGCCGGCATGTTCTTCATGGTAGGCGTCCTCTACGACCGCGTGCACCACCGCGACCTGAACCGGTTCGGCGGCATCTTCAATCGCATGCCGGTCTACGCCGGCCTCGCGGTCGCGATCTTCTTCGCCGGCCTCGGCCTGCCGGGCCTCTGCGGCTTCATCGGCGAGGTGCTCGTGACGCTCTCCGCCTGGAACTACAGCCGGGTCTTCGCCGTGGTCTCGGCGTTCACCGTCATCCTGACGGCTGCCTACATCCTCTGGGCGATCCAGCGGGTCTACCTCGGTGCCGAGTACACGGGGCCCCATGGCGAGGATCTCGTGCCGATGACGCGGCGCGAGCTCGCGATCGCGGCGCCGCTCGTGTTCCTCGCGATCCTGTTCGGCGTCGCGCCGCAGACGCTCTTCGCGTATGTCAGCCCGACCGTGAACCATCAGGTCAAAACGCTCGCCACATGGACCCGCGAGGTGAGGCCGGAGGCGCCGCCGACGCAGCCGGCCCTCGGGACCGCTCGCTCGTCCCGGCCGCAGCCCCCCCGCGAGTCGCCGCAGGCCACGTCCAGCCAGCCGGCCCCGGACCAGGTCTCCGCGGCGACGCGTGGACCCACCGCCCCGACGGCCGGCGGCGGCCCGGTCAACTGAGTCGCCCATCGTTCCCGCGAGCACCCCATGGACCTCGGATCGATACTCACGAGCACGTTGACCGACACGATGACGGTGTCGCTGCCGCTGTTCCGTACGGAACTCGCCCTGGCGGCGACGATCGTCCTCCTGCTCGTGTGCCGGATGCTGCCCCTCGCCAGGCGTCTCGACTCGGCGTTCGTCGCGCTCGGTGGCATCGCGTTCGCGACGTGGTTCGCGTGGAACGATCTGCGGGGCCTGCCCGGCGCGCCGTGGGGAACTCCCGCCGACGGGGTCGTGACGCCGCTTCGCCAGGAACTGTTCGGCGGCCTGCTGCTCTTCGATCCGCTGACGGCCTACGTCAGGCTGCTGCTCGCCGGCTTCCTCGCGCTCTACGTGCCCTTCACGCTCGCCTCGGGGATCCCGGATCGTGAGGATGGCGCCGATTTCTACGCGATGGTGCTCGGTGGGGCGCTCGGCATGTGCCTGATGGCGTCGGCGAACCACCTGCTCACCGTCTTCCTCGCGGTGGAAATGGCGAGCGTGCCCTCCTACGCGCTCTCCGCGGTGCTCAAGGGGCGGAAGGCCGCGTCGGAGGCGGGCCTGAAGTACGCCGTGTATGGCGCAGGTGCCGCGGGAATCATGCTCTACGGCATCAGTCTCGTTGCGGGCGTGCTCGGCACGTGCCATCTGCCGACGATGGCGGTGGAACTGCCCGCGATCGTCGGTGAGGGGGGCGGGCGCACGCTCGTGCTCGCGCTGGGCGGGCTCATGATCGCCGTCGGACTCTCGTTCAAGCTCTCGGCGGTGCCGTTCCACTTCTGGTGCCCGGACGTCTTCGAGGGCGCGGCCGCGGAGGTGGGGGCGTTCCTGTCGGTCGCCAGCAAGGCGGCGGCGGTCGCCCTGCTCGTGCGGATCGTGTCGGGGATCGGGGAACCGGTGGCCGAGGCCGCGGGCGGCCCCGTCGCGGCGGCGGGACTGGCCGCGACCCGGCAGTTCATGGTCTTCGTGATCGCCGTGCTCGCCGCCGTCACCTGCACGCTCGGCAACCTCGCGGCGTATGGGCAGACCAACATGAAGCGGCTGCTGGCCTACTCGACGATCGCCCACGCGGGCTACCTCATGATCGGTGCGGCGGCGGTCGCGGCCCTGCTCGGCACGCGACCCGAAGCGGCGCAGCGGGCGGTCGCGGCCCTCGCCTTCTACCTCGGCACGTACCTCTTCATGAACCTCGGCGCGTTTGCGATCGTCGCCCTGCTGCGGAACCGGCTGCGGAGCGAGGAGATCGCCTCCTACGCGGGCCTGATCCGCTCGAGCCCCGGCATCGTCATCGCGATGGCGGTGGTCCTCGTCAGCCTCATCGGCCTCCCGCCGCTCGCCGGCTTCGTCGCCAAGTTTCTCGTGTTCTCGTCGGTGGTCGAGGCGGTGCGCCTGAGCACGGCCCAGCCGCTCATGCTCGTGCTGCTCGTGGTGGGCGGGCTCAACACGGTCATCAGCCTCTTCTACTACCTGAAGGTGCTCAAGGTGATGACGTTCGATCCCCCCGGTGACGACCGACCCTCCGAGCCGCTGTCGCTCGTCTCGCTCTCCGGAGCGCTCGTGACGGGCCTCGTCGTCCCGGTGGCCGCGCTCGGCATCTTCTGGTCGGGCCTCTACGCCTGTGCGCGTCTGGCAGGACGCATCGTCTCCTGATCCGCCCCCGACCGCGACCGTTTCCCGGCGAGTGCCATGGCCACCACCGACCACCTCTCCCAGCTGGTGATGACGCTCGAGTCGTCGTTGCCGATGTATCTCGTCGACTCGGGCGTGCAGACCTACCCCGGTGGTGACGACATCCGGGACGCCGTCTCACGACTCGTGGACGAGCAACGAGCGATCGTCACCCGCTCCGCCGCGATCCTCGAGGAACGCGAGGTTGCCCCGCCGCGCCGCGCCTACCCGCTCTCGTTCACGGCGCTCCACGACGTCGACCTGGGGCACCTGCTGCCGCGGCTCGTCGCGGATCTGCGTCGTCAGGCGGAGGGCTGCGCGGCCATCGCGGCCGCCGCCTCGAAGCGTGATGCGGCGGCTTCGAGCCTCGCCGACGAGGCCGCCGCCAGTGCCCGGCGGCATGGCGAGTCGCGCGAACGGCTCGCCCGCCGGGCGCCCGCCCCCTTGCCGGCGCAGGCCTGACCACGTCATGGACCTGGTCGACAGCCACTGCCACCTCGACCCCATGCGCTACGGGGCCGCCCGGCCGGACGTGCTCGCCCGCGCCCGCGCCGCCGGGGTCGTCGGCATCGTGGTCGTCGGCACGCGGGCGGCCGACAGCGAGGCGGCCGCCGCGCTCGCCGCGCGGGAGCCGGGCGTCGTCGCCGCCGCCGGCATCCACCCGAACGACACCGCGGACGTCGAGGCGGACGAGTGGGATCGCGTCGTCGCGCTCGTGGAGCGGGGCTGCGCGGCGGCGGTCGGTGAGACCGGACTCGACTGGTATCGCACGACCGCCCCCGCGGACGTCCAGCGCGACTTTTTCGACAGGCACGTCCGCCTCGCCCAGCGGCACGGCCTGCCGCTCGTGATCCACACGCGCGAGAGCACCCG
Source organism: Planctomycetaceae bacterium (assembly GCA_046091445.1). Taxonomy (GTDB): domain Bacteria; phylum Planctomycetota; class Planctomycetia; order Pirellulales; family UBA1268; genus QWPN01. The sequence continues at coordinate 5,827 of JBJTBO010000453.1, forward strand.
TGACGTCCTCCACCTGCTGCGCGAGGCGCGGGCTCGTGGCCCGTTCGCGGCCGTGCTCCACTCGTTCACGGGGACGGCCGCCGAGGCGGCCGAGGCGATCGACCTCGGCTGCCATCTCGGCTTCGCGGGGATGGTGACCTTTCGGTCGTCCG
>JBJTBO010000454.1:0-6514 GCA_046091445.1 Planctomycetaceae bacterium
GGCGAGGAACGCGCGCAGCAGGTCATGCCCGGTGGGGGTGAGAAAGCTCTCGGGGTGGAACTGCACGCCATAGACGGGCAGCGTGCGGTGGCGGATCGCCATGATCTCACGGGAGCCGTCCGGCGCGGTCGACCAGGCGTCCACCTCGAAGTCGCGCGGCAGCGACGGCGGATCGATCACGAGGCTGTGGTAGCGGGTCGCCTCGAGCGGATTGCCGATGCCCACGAAGAGCCCCCGGCCCGCATGCTCGATCCGGTCCACCTTGCCGTGCATGAGCCGCTTGGCCCGCACGATGCTCCCCCCGAAGACCTGCCCGATCGACTGATGCCCCAGGCACACGCCGAGGATGGGCATCCTCCCCGAGAAGCGGCGGACCGCGTCGCAGGAAATCCCCGCCTCGTCCGGCGTGCAGGGACCGGGCGAGATCACGAGGTGGGTGGGAGCCCGGGCCGCGATGTCGTCGGTCGTGAGCGCGTCGTTGCGATGCACCTCGACGGTCAGGTCGGGTGCGACCTCACCGAGGCGTTGCACGAGGTTCCACGTGAACGAGTCGTAGTTGTCGATGAGCAGGATCATCGGAACGAAGGCCGCTCGAGTCGGACGCCGAGACAGATGGGCCCGCGGGCACGCGGGATCACTCGAGCAGCGTGCCGGGGTGTCCCTCACGATCCACCAACGGCATCACGTGAGGCTTGTAGATCTGCGTGTAGGCCTCGGCGAGACGGTGGGCGTCGAGCGCCTCCTGGGAGGCCCAGTGCTCGACGAGCGTGAACCGCCGCGGCTCGGCGGACGAGTGGTAGACGTCGAACCGCAGGCATCCCGGCTCCCGTCGGCTCGAGCGCATCGCCTGCGCGAGATGGTCGCGAATCCGCGGGATGTCATCGGGGCTTTTGGCCGTGAGCAGGACGGTGAGGGCGATCATCGGGGATTCAGCAGGAGAGGATGCGGCGTGGCACCGCGGCGATTGTATCCGAGGACCCGCCGCGGCGTCGGGCCAGCACGCGGAGGTAGGGCGGCACGAAGGCCGCCCGATGGGCGAACGAGCCCACGGCCGCTCCGGGCGCGGTGTGATCGGGCTCGCTGACGTCCTCGATCACGAAGCCGGCGGCACAGATGCCGCCGAGCAGCGCGGCGAGTGAATGCACGAACTCGTGCGTGCCCTGCTCGCGCAGCCGCGAGGGCTGCGTCGCCGGAAGCGGCAGGCCCGTGCCCTGGGGGTGCTCGAGTTCATAGCGGCCGGTCGAGGCGGGAGCCAGGCCCGCCTGCAGGCTCGCCGGACTCTTGTGTTGGCTCACGTAGATGCCACCCGGACGGACCACGCGTGCGATCTCGTGGAAGACGCGCCGCACGTCGGGTAGGTAGCAGCTGCTCACCGGATGGATGACCACGTCGAACCGGCCGCAGCCGAACATCCCGAGATCGTCCATCGAGGTCCGCACCAGTTCGAGGTCGAGCCGCCGCTCACTGGCGACGTGCCGGTCGAGGGCGAGCATGGCGGCGGACAGGTCGACGACCGTCACCCGTGCCCCCGCTGCCGCGTAGAGCGGGCCGTGCTTGCCGCCACCGGCCGCGAGGCAGAGCACCTCGAGGCCCACGAGGCTCTCCGGCAGCCACGCCCTGTCTCCCGACGGGCCGCCCGCCAGCCACCGCCGCGGATCATCGAACGCGTCATCGGCCGCCGGCCGCGCGAGGGGCACCCCGCCGGCGGCGAGCCGATCCCACGCGCGGGCGTTGTGTGCGAGGATCGCATCGCGGGACGCGATCCCTTCCGGAGGCGATCCCATGCGTGACGGTGCGGCCTTCTGGAGAGTGGTCATTCCTTCTACCATGGGCACGACCATGAACACGACACCGCTGCCTCACCGCCACTCCCACTGCAAGAAGGCGGTCGCGACCCAGGGTCTCCGCGAGGAGCCGGGTGTTCGCCCGGGGGCCGGGCGGCCGCAGCGGTCATGAGCAGCCCGTGCCCGCCGCTGCCCCTGCCGTGCGAAGCCTCGCGGGTGGCGGCCATCGCCCGCCAGGCCCGGCTCACCAAGCCGCCCGGGAGCCTCGGCCGTCTCGAACGCGTCGCGATCGACATCGCCGCCTGGCAGGCGACGGACCGGCCCGAGGTGCGTCCCTGTCGTGCGCTCATCTTCGCAGCCGACCACCCCGTCGCGGCCGCCGGAGTGTCCCCCTATCCACAGGCGGTGACGCGGGCGATGGTCCGCAATTTCCTCACCGGCGGGGCCGCGGCGGCCGTCATGGCGCACCATCTGCGCGTTCCTCTCGATGTCATCGACGTCGGCGTCGACGGTGGAACGGTCGCCCCGGCATGTCCCGAGTCCACGCCCCACCTGCAGCCACGTGCCACCGACGCATCGCCTCCGGCCGCAGCGACCTACACGCGGGCGGCCGTCGCCGACGCGAGGGAGGCCGACGTGCGCCGCGCGGATGCGATGACCCACGACGTGTTCGCGGCGGCGGTCGCGGCGGGTGCCCGGGCCGTCCACGCGCTCCCGGCCGACACGCGCTGCGTGATCCTCGGCGAGATGGGGATCGGCAACTCGCTGCTCGCCGCGGCCGTGACCAGCGCGCTCTGCGGCGTCCCCGCGGAGACCGCGACCGGTCCCGGCACCGGTGCGGTCGGGACGTGCTTCGAGCGGAAGCTCGCCGCCGTGCGGGAGGCGACGGCACGGGTCACGACCTCCGACCCGCTCGACGTGCTGCGCCGTGTCGGGGGGCGGGAGCTGGCCGCCCTCGCCGGCGCGGCGGCCGAGGCGCTCTCCCGCCGCGTCGTCGTCGTCGCGGACGGGTTCATCGCCTGCGCCGCGCTCGCGCCGCTCGTCGCCGTCGCGCCGGCCGCGCGGGCCGGGATCCTCTTCGCACATCGTGGTCGCGAACCCGGCCACGGGATCCTGCTCGACTGGCTGGGAGTCTCGCCGCTGGTGAGCCTCGAGATGGCACTCGGCGAGGGCACCGGAGCCCTGGCCGCCATGCCGCTGTTGGATCTGGCCTGTGCGACGCACAATCGCATGGCGACCTTCACCGAGGCGGGCGTTCCCGACGCGGTGGAGTGAGGGACGGCCGTGCCGCGGGGGATCCCCGGCTTCGGTGTACAACCATCGCACCCTCGCAGGGCGGATGATCCGACCGACTCCCGGCGGCGGGCTCACACCCGTCCTCCCACCATGCCTGCCATCCTTCGCGCCTGCCGTGCGGCGTTCTTTTTTCTCACGCGCCTTCCGGTCGGCGGCTTCCCGTTCACGGAGGCCGAGTGGCGTTGGGCCGCAGGCTGGTTCCCCTTCGTGGGGCTCGTCGTCGGAGCGGCGATGGCCTGCGTCTGGCTCGCGGCGGACCGTGCCGGGCCGCTCGGCGCCGCGACGCTGGCCCCCGGTGGGGGCATGCTGCTGACGGGCTGCTTTCACGAGGACGGCCTCGCGGACACCGCCGACGCGCTCGGCGGCGTCGTGGACCGCGGCCGGGTGTTCGAGATCCTCAAGGACAGCCGGATCGGTTCGTTCGCCGCGGCGTGCCTGGTCGTCGTGCTCCTCCTGCGGATCGGCCTGCTGGCCCGGCTCGCCGCACTCCCGTCGGCGGCCGGCGTCACCGCGCTCGCGGTTCCGGGGCTGATCGTGCTCTCGCAGGGCCTCGCGCGCGTGCCGCCGGTGTGGCTCATGGCCGCTCTGCCCTACGTCACGCTCGACGACGTGTCGAAGAGCAAGGTCGTGACGGGCGCCGGCAGCGGGCAGGCATGGCTGGCGACCACATGGATGGCGGTGGCGCTGGCGGCCGGAGTCTGGTGGGGCGTCGTGCACCCGATCGAGGCAGGGATCGGTGTGGCCGCCGCGGCTGCCGTGACCGCCTATCTCGGCTGGCGCTTCCGGCGGCGGATCGGTGGACTCACCGGCGACTTTCTCGGCGCCGTGGAACAGTGCGCCGAGGTCGCGTTCCTGCTGGCCCTCGCGCTTGTGCGCGGTCCCGCACCATGATCGTCGCGGTGCGCCACGGTCCGGTCGCCGCCGCGGGGCTCTGCTACGGCCGCTGGGATCCGCCGCTCGTGCATCCGGCGCACGAGGATGCCGCGCGGATCGCCGAGCGGCTCGATGGGATGATGGCACCGAACGCCGATGCCGTCGCAGGCCTTCGCCTGCCGCCTCCGCGACGGATCATCTCGTCGCCTGCGGCACGCTGCCAGACCGTCGCCGCGCTGCTCGCCCCCCGACTCGGCACGCCCCTCGTGATCGACGAGCGTCTCGCCGAACTTTCAATGGGTGACTGGGAGGGTCGCTCATGGGCGGAGATCGAGGCCGTCGACGGGGTGCGCCTCGCCGCCTGGATGAACCGCTGGGAGTCGGAGGCGGCTCCGGGCGGCGAGACACTCCCGGACTTCCAGACTCGCGTGCGGGCAGCCGCCGCGGAGATCACGGAACCGGCGATCTGGATCACGCATGCCGGCGTCATCCGGACCCTCCGCGTGCTGGAGCGTGGAATCTCATGGCCAGAGGCGATGCGTGCAGCCGTCGCGCACCTGGAGCCGGAGCCGTTCGGGGAGACACGCCCGACCGGGTGACACGGGACATCGCATCCGCCTGTGGCGTGGCACCGGCTCGGGGGGCGGCACAAGTCTCCTCGCACCCTCCCTGTGGCGTACGCCTCCAGGCGTGCGAATACGCCCTCACGCGCGCGACGCCGTTCACGGCGCCGGGCCGAGGAGCCCCTGCTGCCGCATCACCTCGAGCGGCGGTCCCGGACACCACCGTTTCCGGCGCGCGTCATACACCGCGGGGACGAGCGAGAGTTCACCGGTGCCGGGATGGGCGACCAGTTCGCCCGTGAGTGGCAGCGTGAACACCTCACCGCTCGTGCGACACACGTAGCGGATCTCGGGAGCCGACGCGTCGGATGCGGGGGGCGCACGGCGGCCGAGGATCAAGGGTGCGACGAGCCACGCGGCGACCGCGAACCCTCCAACGGCGACCCAGAGGCGGACGTCTCTCATCGTTCACGGTCCTGCGGGATGGGCGGGGGTCCCCGGCGACGCGTCACGCCACGCTGCGGTCAGTCGAGGTCGTACAAGGCATCGGCCTGCACGGCGTCCGCCGGGTCGCCCTCGCATGCGATGCCGATCCGGTGGAACTCCATCTGGGGGATCTGGGCGGGACTCGTCCAGGGTCCGGCGCGAAACCGCCTCGTGAACGACGCCACGTGGCCATCCACGAAGACGACGTTGGCCTGGTCGTTCGCATGGCGGAAGTGCACGGACGGATCGGCACCGCTCGGCCGCAGGAGCCCGCCGAGGTTCTCCCGCAGGTAATAGGGCGGGGCGAAATAGACGATCGCACTATCGGCCAGCGCGATTGTCCGTGAAGGCTCCGCGACATCGCGGAGCCGCCTCACCGTGTTGCCGTAGCCCCAGGGCGCGGCGCCTCCGGTCTGCGGTGCGAGCACGGTGTTGAGGTCATAGGCCGACGTGATCCGTCCTCCGAAGAGCGTCGCCCCGACCCGATCCGCGGTGAAGCTCGGACACTGGTAGACGGATCCATGCCCCTCCAGAAACGGATTGAGAGGCCCCCCCTCAAAGTCGATCTCAGCGCCCTGCCGGTGGCCGAAGAAGTAGGTCGGCCCCTCCCAGTTGGGTCCCCACGCCGCATGCGTCACGATCCGTTCCCGGTTGGCAGCGGCATAGCCGTGGAATGCCAGCCCCAGTTGTCGCAGGTTGTTGCCGCAGGTAGCCCGCCGGGCCGCCTCCCTGGCGCTCTGCACGGCGGGGAGCAACAGGCCGACAAGTACGGCGATGATCGCAATCACCACAAGCAATTCAATCAGCGTAAACCCCGCCACGCGGCCGCGGCCGGTCGACGCGCGCACTTCCGTTGCCAGGACCATCGTGCGAACCATGCAATCCTCCCTGCGGCGGAGGGCAAGCCCTCGCGCGGATGCCGCTGCGATCGCAGGCGGCGATCCCCAAACGCTGGCAGCCCATGCTGCGGCCACGGATGGTCGCGAACAATCGCCACATCGAATGACACACCGTGCCACCAGGCCGCACGCACGGCCCGTGCCCGTGATGCCGCCCTCGCGGCATCACGCGCTCCTCACGACACCTGGTAGGTCTTCTGACTCACGGACTCGAGCGACCGCAGGCCTTCTCGCCGCGCCGCCCCGCAAAGGGCAGACGGCAATGGCTGGAAATCGGTCGCCCTGCCGCCTCGCGAGGTTTCCCTGACCGGAAAATCTCGCCGAGGCATCGCCCGAACACAGCGGCGGGGCCGTCCCGGAATCGCACCGGAGTTCCCTGTTTGCCGGAGAAACGCAGCAGCGAATCGGCGGCCACCAGAGTCACAGTAGAGTATAACGGTTGCCGGGAGGGTGTCAATCATACGGCCGGGTTCACACCTGCACCGCACATCCTTCCACCCGCAGGTGTCGGCGCGGCAAACCTTGCGGGTCGTGACGGCGTCTGGCGGCAAGGAATGCCGGTCATCCGGGGCGCGGCAGGAAGCTTTGCGCACCCGCTTCGCGCGTCACGATC
>JBJTBO010000455.1:0-4253 GCA_046091445.1 Planctomycetaceae bacterium
CCACGCCCCCCGGCCGCGCCGCCACCGGTCGAGGACGACGCGGATGAACCCGGATCCTGGCGACCACTCTGGCGACTGCTCCACTTCGTGCGGCCACACGCGGCGACGGCGATCCTCGGCTGCGTGCTTTCGCTCGCGAGCACCGCGCTGGCGCTCGTTCCGCCCTACCTGACGATGCCGCTCGTCGATGACGTGCTCATTCCCCGCCAGAACGGCGCGCCCGTGCCGTTCGCGCGCGTCGCCACGTACCTCGCCGCCCTGGCGGCCGCGGCGGTCGCGGCATGGCTTCTCGCCTGGGCGCGTTCCTGGACGCTCGCCTGGGTCAGTGAACGGATCGCCTCCGACCTGCGGATGCGCACCTACGACCACATGCAGTCGCTCTCGCTCGACTTCTACGCGTCCCGTCGCACCGGTGATCTCATCTCGCGCGTCGGCAACGACACCGACCGCATCAACAACTTCCTGTCGCTGCACTTCATCGACTTCTCATCGGACGTCCTGCTCGTCGCCTTCACCGCGGTGATCCTCCTGTGGATCAACCCGGTGCTCGCGCTCGTCACGCTCGTGCCCTTCCCCTTCGTGATCTGGCTGGTGTATGCGGTCCGCGCGCGGATGCGACGTGGATTCAGCCAGGCGAGCGTGGCCTGGGGCGACATGACGAGCCTGCTCGCCGACACCATTCCGGGCATCCGCGTCGTGAAGGCGTGCGCGCAGGAGCGCCGGGAGAGCCGGCGGTTCGCCGCCGCCGACGCCGCCGTGATCCGGGCCAACGACCTCGTGAACGTCGACTGGTCGCTCTTCGGCCCCCTGGTCGGCCTCGCCACCGAGATCGGCATCCTCGTCGTCTGGGGCGCGGGCGCGTGGCTCGTCTTCGGCGGCAGCCTCACGGTCGGCGCGCTGACGGCGTTCCTCGCCTACATCGCCCGCTTCTACGGCCGCGTCGAGTCGATGATCCGCATGGTGCCTGCGACGCAGCGGGCCGCCGCGAGCGCCGAGCGGATCTTCGAGATCCTCGACTGCGTGCCGACGGTCGCCGAGCCCACCGACCCCGTCGTGCCCGGACGGCTCTCCGGCCGCATCGAGCTCGAAGGCGTCCGCTTCCACTACGGCGAACGCGAGGTGCTGCACGGGATCGATCTCGTCATCGAGCCCGGGGAGATGGTCGGGCTCGTCGGCTCGAGCGGATCGGGCAAGTCCACGCTCGCCAACCTCGTCTGTCGCTTCTTCGACCCCAGCGAGGGCGTGATCCGCGTGGATGGCATCGACCTGCGGAGGATGCCGGTGGCCGCCTACCGCTCCCAGCTCGGCGTGGTCCTGCAGGAGCCGTTCCGCTTTTTCGGCACCGTGGCGGACAACATCGCCTACGGTCGGCCCGACGCGCCGCCCGACCGCATCGTCTCGGCGGCCCGCGCGGCGGGCGCCCACCGCGTCAACATGCGTCTGCCGGCGGCCTACGACTCCCGCGTCGGCGAGCGCGGCAGCCAGCTCTCCGGCGGCGAGCGGCAGCGGGTGTCGATCGCCCGGGCGCTGCTCGTCGATCCCCGCATCCTGATCCTGGATGAGGCGACGTCGAGCGTCGATCCCGAGACGGAGGCGGAGATCCAGGCGGCGATCGACCGCCTCGTGCCCGGGCGCACGCCGAGCGCGATCGCCCCCCGGCTCTCGCCACTCCGCCGGGCCACTCGCCTGCTCGTGCTCGACGGCGGCCGCGTCGTCGAAATGGGCACGCACGACGAACTGCTCGCCGCCGACGGCGCCTACGCGCGGCTGCATCGGGCCCAGGCGCAGTCGCACGACCAGGGCGACGTGGACGACGCGGTCGACGCGGTCGAAGCAGGTGACGCGCTGTCCATGGTGCCACCCAGGGAGGATGCACGATGACGGAGACCCGGCCATCGGACGGGGAGGCTGCCGCGGCGAAAGCGTCGCTGGGGTGGCGGTTGGAGCGCGGTGCGGCGGGGCGCGTCGCCCTCGTGGACGGAGCCGGACGACGGCATGACGGCGTCGATGCGCGGCGAGCCTTCCCCGTGTCACGGCCGCTCGGACCGGTCTCCGTCAGCGGCCCCGACGGCCGTGAGCTCGCGTGGATCGATTCGCTGGCGGATCAGCCGCCGGACATCCGCCGCCTCGTGGAAGAGGCGCTCGCCGCGAGGGAAACCGTCGAGATCATCGTGTCGATCCGGACGATCGGAGACGGCAGGCCCGCGGAGTGGAGCGTCGAGACCTCGCGGGGACCACACCGGTTTCGCGTCGCCCACACGGCCGACGTGATGCGCCGTGAGGACGGCTCGATCTGCATCATCGACACGGCCGGCGTCCGCTACGAGATTCCCGACCCGCAGGCGCTCGACCGCCAGGGACGAAAACTCGTCGAACGACATCTGTAAGGCCCGCCGCGGCCGGAATCCCATGGAGGCAACCGGCCCGCCGACTCTACAATCGGCGGGTGGGGCCCGGCGGAACCACGTCCGAGTCGCACCGTCTTTCGCGAGGCGATCCACGCTCCATGCACGCGCTCCGTTTTACCGCCGCCCTGCTCGTCGGCACGCTCGTGGCCGCGTCCGCCGCGCGTGCCCGAGCCGACGTCGTTCTCTTCCGGGCCCGCGTCGCTCCGTTGCTCGCCACGAAGTGCGGGGCCTGCCACGGCCCGGAGGGCGCCGAAAGTGGCTTCCGCATCGACTCGCGCCGGCACGCGCTCGCGGGAGGTGACTCGGAATCCGTGGGAATCGTGCCGGGGAAGCCGGACGACAGCGAGGTGTTCAGGCGCGTCTCCACGGTCGACCGGGAGTCGCGGATGCCGGCCGACGGCCCGCCGCTGACCGCCGACGAGCAGTCGCTGATCAAGGAGTGGATCGCCGCCGGGGCGGTCTGGCCTGACGAGCTCGAATCGAGCACCGACCTCTTGCCCGAGGGTCCGCCCAGGCCCGTCAATGGACGGAACCACTGGGCGTTTCAGCCGCTCGCCCGTCCCCCGGTGCCGGGGGTTCCCGCGGGCGCCGCGCCGATCGACGCGTTCCTCGGCGAGACGCTCGCCACCGCGGGCCTCGCGATGAACCCCGAGGCCGACCCGCGCACGCTCATCCGCCGCGTCTCGTTCGATCTGGTCGGCCTGCCGCCTGCGCCGGAGGAGATCACGGCGTTCGAGGATGCGTGCCGCACCGCGGGCGGCACCGATGGCCCATACCGCGCCCTGGTCGATCGGCTGCTCGCCTCACCGCATCACGGCGAGCGTTGGGCACGACACTGGCTCGATGTCGTGCGGTTTGCCGAGAGCGACGGCTTCGAGATGAACAAGGCGCGTGCGAATGCCTGGCCGTACCGCGACTGGGTCATCGAATCGTTCAACACCGACATGCCCTATGACGAGTTCGTGAAGGCGCAGCTCTGCGGAGACCAGTTCGGTGCCGATGCCGCGACCGGGTTTCTCGTGGGCGGACCGAAGGACCGCGTCGGTTCTCCCGACCCGGTGCTCACCGCCAACCAGCGGGCCGACGAACTGCACGACATCCTCGGCACGACCGGCTCGGCGTTCCTCGGCCTCACCGTCGGCTGCGCCCGCTGCCACGACCACAAGTTCGATCCGATCCCACAGGTCGATTACTACCGGCTCCAGGCGGTCTTCGCGGGCATCGAGCACGGCGAGCGACCGATCCTGCCGCCCGACAACGCGGCGCGGCTCGAGCAGGTCGCCGCCCTCAAGCGCGAGCTCGCCGAGCCGGCGCGACGGCTCGACGCCTTCAAGCCGCTCGCCCGGCTTCAGCGCACGATCGTCATCGACGATGCCGGCCCCGGGCACGAACTGCTCGTGCCGCCGAGCGGTGAGGCCGTCCACGCCGCCGGCGCCGACCGCGGTCATGCCGGGTTCAAGGGGGGACTCTTCGCCCTGCCCGACATCGGCCGCGCGTACCGGTGGTGGGGTGGAGTGACCCGTGCGCCGCTGATCGCCTACGCGCCCGACGCCGAGGGGCTCTTCCGTGTCTGGATCTCCTGGGGCGCGGGCTGGCATTCGCATGCCAGGGACGCTCGCTGCATCCTCGACGCGGACGGGAATCCCGCCACCACCGACGACCAGGTGGTGATCGCGACGGTCGATCAGCGTCTCGCCGCCGACACCGTCGACGAGACGATTCCCGATCGGTCGCTGTGGAGCGAGTTTCGTGACGCCGGCATCCACCGGATCGGCCGCGCCGCCCGTCTCCTCGTCGCCGGCGGAGAGACCGCCGCATCGGTGACCGCCGACACCGTGCTCTTCG
>JBJTBO010000456.1:0-11709 GCA_046091445.1 Planctomycetaceae bacterium
TCTCGATCACCGACGGTCAGATCTACCTCCAGCCCGACCTGTTCTTCGCGGGCCAGCGGCCTGCCATGAATGCCGGCATCTCGGTGTCGCGCGTGGGCGGTGCGGCCCAGACGAAGGCCATGAAGAAGGTGGCCGGCGGCCGGGGGCGGGAGCGGGGGAGCGGCGGGGTGCGGGCGGCGGGGGCGGCGGTGGGCGGGGTCGGCGGCGCGGAAGGACGAGCGGAAGCCCGCTGCGGCGGCCCGCTGAACGAGACCCCCGAGATCATCCGACCGCCATGGCCAAGGCACGCGCCCTCGATCGACGCCGGCGTTCCGTCAGGAACATCCGCAAGATCACGCGCACGATGGAACTGATCGCCACCGCACGCTTCAAGAAGGCGATGGATCGCTCCGTCGCCGCCCGCGACTACACGAAGCAGCTCGCCAAGATCATGGGCAACATCGCGACGGCCGGCGCCAGCGTCGCGCATCCGCTGCTCGTCGTGCGGCCGACACAGCGGGCGGCGGTGCTCGTGCTCACCGGCAACCGCGGCCTGTGCGGTGGCTACAACTCGAACGTCGTGCGGCAGTCCGTGGCGCTCCTGGGGCAGTGGAAGAGCGAGCGGGTCTCGACGGATGTCGCGGTCTCCGGCAAGCGCGGCATTTCGGCCCTCAGGTTCCGTGGCGTGGACATCGGCAGGACCTACACCACCTTCGAGGACAAGCCGGAGTTCGCGGCCGTCGCGCCCATCGGTCAGGCGTACCTCGAGGCCTACGCGTCGGGCGCCATCGACCGCCTCGACGTCGTCTACACGCGATTCCACGGCATCGCGAAGCAGGAGGCGACAGCCGAGATGCTGCTGCCCCTGTCGGCGCCCGAGGCCGCCGACGCGCCCGCGAAGGTCGATCTGGCGAGCGACGCCTATGACTTCTATCCGTCGGCCGAGAGCATCCTGCAGGAGATCCTGCCGGCGAGCTTCCTGTCCCGTCTATTCAAGTGTTTCCTCGACGCGGCCGTCAGCGAGCAGGTGGCACGGATGGTGGCGATGAAGGCGGCCACCGAGAACGCAGGGGGGCTCATCAAGAGCCTCTCGCGCCAGTACAACCGCGCCCGCCAGAGCCAGATCACCGGCGAGATCATGGAGATCCTCGGCGGCGTCGAAGCCCTCAAGAAATAGGGATCGCCATCCTAAAACCGACGACGGCGTCGATGCAGCGGACCTTCGGCCGCTGATCGCCGGCACCCCGGATCCCTACCGAATCGTTCACGTCGCACAACGTCCTTCCTCTTCCTTCTCAGACAGGCTGATACGTCATGGCACACGGCTCCATCACGCAGGTCATCGGCTCCACCTTCGACGTCGAGTTTCCGGAAAACTCGATTCCCGCGATCTACAACGCGGTGCGGGTGGACAGCGACAGGAAGGGGGTGAACCTCCACCTCGTCGGCGAGGTGCAGCAGCATCTCGGCGGGGGCAAGGTGCGCTGCGTGGCCCTCGGCTCGACCGACGGCCTCATCCGGGGGGAAACGGTCGTCGACACCGGCAATCCGCTCTCCGTGCCCGTGGGCCCCGAGACGCTCGGTCGCGTGTTCAACCTGCTGGGCGACCCGATCGACAGCCGCGGTGAGGTGAAGACGAAGGAGCGCTGGCCGATCCACCGCGACCCTCCGCCGGTGACGGACATCTCCACGAAGACCGAACTTTTCGAGACGGGCATCAAGGTCATCGACCTGCTCACGCCGTTCGTCCGCGGTGGCAAGGCCGGCCTGTTCGGCGGTGCCGGCCTCGGCAAGACGGTCATCCTGACGGAGCTCATCGCCCGCATCGCCTCGGCACATGGCGGCTACTCGGTGTTCGCCGGCGTCGGTGAGCGGACCCGCGAGGGCACCGACCTGTGGCTCGAGATGCAGGAGGCCAAGATCGGCGACACGGGTCGCAGCGTGATCGAGCAGACCTGCATGGTGTTCGGGCAGATGAACGAGCCGCCCGGCGCCCGACTCCGCGTGGCCCTCTCGGCCCTCACGATGGCCGAGTACTTCCGCGACACCACCGGCGCCGACACGCTCCTCTTTGTCGACAACATCTTCCGCTTCTCGCAGGCCGGCAGTGAGGTCAGCGCGCTCCTCGGGCGCATGCCGAGTGCGGTGGGCTACCAGCCGACGCTGGCCACGGAGATGGGCGCCCTGCAGGAACGGATCACGTCGACGGCGAAGGGGGCGATCACGTCGGTGCAGGCCGTCTACGTGCCCGCCGACGACCCGACCGACCCGGCGCCCGCCACGGCATTCGGCAACCTCGACGCGTTTCTCTATCTGGAGCGATCGATCTCCGAGAAGGGGATCTATCCCGCGGTCGATCCGCTCGCGTCGTCCAGCCGCATTCTCGATCCGCAGTACGTGGGCGAGCGGCACTACAAGATCGCCCGCCGCGTGCAGCGCACCCTGCAGCGGTACCGCGAACTGCAGGACATCATCGCGATCCTCGGCGTCGACGAACTGTCGGAGGAGGACAAGATGGTCGTGCACCGGGCCCGCCGGATGGAGCGATTCCTGTCGCAGCCGTTCCTGGTGGCCGAGGTGTTCACCGGCAAGCCGGGTGAGATCACGAAACTCGACGACACGATCCGCTCGTTCGAGGAGATCGCCGACGGCAAGTGGGACCATCTCCCCGAGCAGGCGTTCATGTACGTGGGCCCGATCGAACAGGCCGAGGAACAGGCCAAGAAGATGGCGGCGAAGGCCTGACCCGCGCCGGCGAGGCGCAGCATCGGAGACCAACCACGATGGCCGAACAACCCGGAGATGGGGGTCGCGCGACCGGCACCGTCCGCTGTGTCATCGTCACCCCGGAAACCACCACGCTCGACACGCGTGCGCGAAGCGTGACGCTGCCGCTGCACGACGGCTTGCGCGGTGTCGCGCGGGGCCATGCCCCGTTCATCGGTCGGCTCGGCGTCGGCGAGGTGCGGGTCGTCGGGGCACGGGGCGGTGACGGCCCCGCCGGGCGGAGGCTCGTCGTCGACGGCGGTTTCGTGGAGGTGAGCCACGACGAGGTCACCGTGATCACCCAGCGGTCCATCGCCGTCGAGCGGATCAACCCGGCCGAGGCCCGTGCCGAGCTCGAGCGGGTGCGGGCGACGCGGGCCGCCGGTGACGAGGCCATCTCGGCCAAGGCGACGGCCGAACGTGCGGCGCGGGCGCTCGTGCGTTCCTCGACCACCGGGCGCTAGCTGTCCGTGGACAAAGCCTTCCAACGCGGCGGCCCAACGCGCCTCGCGCGTTCGCCGACCCCTTCGCCTCCCTGTCCGGATTGCCGCGGGATCGCTCCAGTCCAGCACAGCATCTGCACTGGGTCAGCACCACGCGGTGACCGTCGTGCGGATGCCTACCGCGCGGCGCGGGTGGCGACGGCGGTGAGGATCGCTTCCGGAATCAGTGGCAACGGGACCACCTGCTGCACGGCCTGCGTGGCGATCGCCGCACGCGGCATGCCGTAGACGACGCACGTCGCCTCGTCCTGGGCGATCGTCGCGCCGCCTGCCGCCCGCACCGCCTGCATGCCGATCGCACCGTCACTGCCCATGCCGGTGAGCAGCACGGCCACCGCGGCGTCCCCGGCCGCCTCCGCCGCGGCACGAAAAAGCACGTCGACGGCCGGCCGACAGTGGTGGATTGGTGGCGTCTTCAGGAGCCGCGTCCGGAATCCACCCGGCACCGGCTCGACCACGAGGTGGAAGTCTCCCGGAGCGATGATGCATTCGCCCGGCCGGACCGGCTCGCCATCGCCCGCCTCACGCACGTCGAGCGCGCAGAGTGCGTCGAGCCGTTCCGCGACCATCCGCGAGAAGTGCGCCGAGATGTGCTGCACCACCGCGATCGGTGGCAGATCGCGCGGCAGGCGCGGCAGGATCGTCCGCAACGCCTCCACGCCGCCCGTCGAACTGCCGATCACGACGAGCTGCCGCGGATCGAGCCGCTGAGGCGCGGGAAGCACGGGCACCTGCGCCGTGGCACCCGGCCGGGCGGTCCCGCGGAACCGGCCCGCCGCAGCCGCGGCCTTCACGTGAAACGCGAGGCGTTCGCCGAGATTGCCGATCGACATCGTCCCGTCGGGCTTCGCCAGCACGTCCACCGCCCCAGCCTCGAGGGCCTCGAGCGCCGCTTGCGAGCCGTGCTGGGCGAGCGAGCTGATCACGACCACCGGCAGCGGGTGGTGCTGCATGAGGATCCGCAGGAAGGTCAGCCCGTCCATCCGCGGCATCTCGATGTCGAGTGTCAGCACGTCGGGCGACAGCTGGATGATCTTCTCCCGGGCCACGTACGGATCGCACGCCGATCCCACGACCTCGATGGACGGGTCGCGTCCGAGCGCCTCCGTGATCGCACGGCGCACGAGGGCCGAGTCGTCCACGACGAGCACCCTGATCCGACGTCCCAGAGTCGCGCTCATGCCCTCCACCCCAGGCTCCTCTCGGGCCGACGATAGACCCCGGGCCGGACGTTCTCGAAGCCATGCCGCAGGCCGAGCAGGCTCTCGGCATGGCCGACGAACAGGTGCCCTCCCGGCGCGAGCTGATCGAAGAGTCGCTGCACGAGTTCCTGTCGCGAGTCGGCGTCGAAGTAGATCATGACGTTGCGGCAGAAGACGACGTCGAGAACGGACGGCACGTCATACTCGGGCTGAAACAGGTTGATGTGCGCGATGCCGACGTGCCGGCGCAGATCGGGCTTCACACGGAAGCGTCCCTCGCGCTCCCCAAACCCCCGGCGGAAGTACCGCGGGAGCCACGTCGGATCGGGCAGGCGCACACGTCCGGCGTCATAGACCGCGAGCCTGCAGCGGTCGAGCATCCGTCGCGAGATGTCGGAGGCGTGCACCCGCCAGGACAGCCCCGGAGCGGCCCTGGCACACTCCGCCAGCACGATCGCCAGGGAGTAGGCCTCCTCCCCCGAGGCCGCCGCGGCGCACCAGACATGACACTCCCGTCCGTCCGACGCGCTCCTGCGGGCGAGGGTGGGGAGCACGTCCGACGCGAGAAACTCGAAATGGGCCGGCTCCCGAAAGAAATGGGTGTGATTCGTGGTCAGGAGGTCGATCAGGATGCCGACCTCGTCGTCCGCGGACGACGAGCGGAAGCGGTCGCAGTAGGCGTCGAAATCGCGGCAGCCGAGGGCATGCAGTCGGCGGATGAGCCGTCCGGCCACGAGCGACTGCCTGTCGGGACCGAGCCTGATGCGGCTGTGCCGATAGACCAGCTCGGCGAGATACCTGTAGGCGGCGTCGGATGGCACCGCATCGGAGGGGAGCATGGCTGGCGACGAGGTGGAGTGCATGCGGGTCGCTGCGACGGACGCTGATCGCGCGTGGTCAGCGGCCCCGGGACGACCGCATCATGCCATGTCCGAGCCCGGCGTCACGACGCGGAAAAATCACGGAAGTGTCGGTCCTCGGCATCGCTGAGGGCATCCGCGTCCCCCGGCATCGGAATGCGCGGCGGAGCGCGTCGCTCCGGCGCCGCCGTCGGGAGCGGCAGCCGTGCCCGTGGCAGCGGCGCGGGGCGAGGTGCGTCCCGTTTCGGCGCACCGACCAGCGTCCGCAGGCGATCGACGTGCACCCGCAGCGTATCGGCCTCCCTGGTCAGGGTGGCGGCTGCCGCCGCGCCTTCCTCGGCACGGGCTGCGTTCGCCTGGGTGACGCTGTCGAGCTGTGCCATCGCCGCCCCGATCTGGCCGATCCCCTGCGACTGCTCGTGTGCCGCCCCGGCGATCTCTGCGACGAGCGCATCCGCCTTGCCGATCACCGCCACGATCTCCGTCAGGGCGGAGCCGACGCGATCGCAGCTTCCCGCCCCCCGACGGCTGCTGCTGATTGCCAGCTCGATCCGGCTGGCCGATTCACGGGCCGCGGCGGCGCTCCTCTGCGCGAGGGACCTGACCTCGTCGGCCACCACCGCGAATCCCGCGCCGGCCTCACCGGCCCGCGCCGCCTCGACCGCGGCGTTGAGTGCGAGGATGTTGGTCTGGAAGGCGATCTCGTCGATCTGCTTGACGATCTTCGCGACCTCCGCACTGCTCGACTCGATCGCCTCCATCGCCTCGTTCATCGCCCGCATCGTGCCGGTGCCCGCGTCGGCCGCCGAGCGGGCCTGGATCGCCATCTCCTTCGCCTGAGCGGCATTCGCCGCGGTGCTGCGGATCATGGCCGCCATCTGCTCGAGGGCGGCGCTCGTCTCCGCCACGGCGGATCCCTGCTCGCTGCAGCCCTCCGCGACGGTGCGCCCCACCTCCGCGACCCGCGCGGCGGTGCCGGCCGTGCGGTCCCCGCCTCGATCGAGTTCATCCGACAGGTCGCGCAATAGCCGCCCCACCGAGCGGCTCAGTCCGCCACCGAGCAGGAGCCCTCCGAGGAGTGCCACAACGGCGGACGTGCCGACCGTGGCGAGGCTGGCCCGCATCCGCGACTGCGTCCCTGCGAGCAGGGCCTCGCTGAGTTCGATGTTGTAGTCGATGAGCCGATCGAAGAGATCGAGACACCGCTGGGCCGCCGGCTCGACGTCCGCCCGCAGGATCGCGCGGGCCTCGTCCCGACGACCGTCCCTGGTGGTCGCAAGGGCCCGCTCCGCCTCCCTGATGAAGACCTTCCGTGCCGCCTCCGCCTCCCGGAACATCCGCTCGTCGGTGGCGTCGGAGAAGCAGCCTGTGTAGGCCCGGCAGAGCGCGTCGCCCTCCACGACCTGCTCCCTCAGTTCAGCCTCGAGGCTGGCCTGCTCCGCGCTGTCCGCGCTCTCGATGAGCGACGTGCGGACGGCCCGCAGCACGAGAAAATTGGTGGTGATCGCCCTGCTCAGATTGACGACCGACGGCAGGGTGTTCGTCGCGAGCGTGACGACGTCGCCCCGCAGCGTTGTCAGCCTCCAGAGGGACACCAGCCCGACGGCGACGGCGAGCGCCACGAGGGTCGCGAAGCCACCGATGATGCGCCGAGGAATCGTCCAGCCCCTGACGGTGTTCATGCATCAGCCCCCATGGAAGGATCGGCGCCACCTGGATCGTGCTCCGTCGCCGCGATCGCGTCGAGATCGATGAGCGTGACGACGCCCGTGGGCGTCTTCGCCATGCCCGTGAGGAAACGGGCGTCGATCGCGCCCCCGAAGTCGGGCACCGGCTCCAGCGTGTCACGGGTGAACGATGCAACCTCCTCGACGCCGTCCACCACGACCCCGTAGGGACGCAGCCCGCCGTCGGCCGACGGCACCTGGGCCACGAGCACGCAGGTGCGGTCATCGTCGGCGGCGACGGGGAGGCGGAAGCGGGTGCGGAGATCGACCAACGGGATGATGCGTCCGCGGAGATTGATGACACCCCGCACGTGCGCCGGCATGTTCGCGACGGGTGTCACCGGACAGAGACGGATGATCTCGCGCACTGACAGCACGCTGACGCCGTAGCAGGCGGCCCCGAGCCGAAAGATCAGGTACTTGCCCGGGACCGCGGCGGTCGCCGCCGCGTGGAGCGTGGATATCGGAACCGTGCCACCCATCGGTGTCACCGCTACGCGGCGGTCTCCGTGGACTGCGATCGGCGGCGCACGAGCGCCGCAGGATCGAGGATGAGCCCCACCCGGCCGTCACCGAGGATCGCCGCACCGGCGAAGCCCGCACGGCCCGCGAACGTCTCGCCGAGTCCCTTGATCACCACCTCCTGCTTGCCGACGAGCGCGTCGACGAGCAGGCACCGCATCTCGCTCCCCACCTCGACCGCCACGAGGATGCCTTCGGTCGGCTCGCTCACGCCGCCCGACACGCCGAAGTGACGTGCCAGGCGGAGCACGGGCACGAGCCGGCCGCGCACCGACACCACCTCCCCCCGACCGTGGACGAGCGACACCGCGCCGGCCGCGGGCCGGAACGACTCGCACACGGCGAGCGTGGGGATCACGTAACGCTGGTCGCCGACGGCCACGAGCAGGCCTTCGATGATGGCCAGCGTCAGCGGGATCGCGACGGTGAACGTCGTCCCGAGTCCCGGCCGCGAATCGATGCGGATCGTGCCCCGGATCCGCTCGATG
This sequence comes from Planctomycetaceae bacterium, assembly GCA_046091445.1. Taxonomy (GTDB): domain Bacteria; phylum Planctomycetota; class Planctomycetia; order Pirellulales; family UBA1268; genus QWPN01. The sequence continues at coordinate 8,048 of JBJTBO010000456.1, forward strand.
TTCCGCCGGGCCACGTCCATGCCCACGCCCCGGCCCGACAGGTCGGTGATCGTCTCCGCGGTGGAGAAGCCGGGAGCGAAAATGAGGTCGAAGGCGGCGTGGTTCTCGAGCACCGCATCGGCCGCGACGAGCCCCCGCTCGACAGCGCGCGCTCGGATGCGCGCCGGGTCGAGCCCGCGGCCGTCGTCCGCGATCTCGATCACGACGTGCCCGCCGCGATGGTAGGCTCGCAGCGTCACCGTGCCCTCCGGCTCCTTGCCCGCGGCCAGCCGCCCGTCCGGACCCTCGATACCGTGATCGATCGCGTTGCGGATCATGTGGACGAGCGGATCGCCGATCTCCTCGACGACCGTGCGGTCGAGCTCCGTCTCCTCGCCCTCGAGGACGAGTCGAATCCGCTTGCCGAGCTGCGTCGACGCGTCACGCACCAGCCTGGACATCTTCTGGAAGGTCGCGCGGATCGGCACCATGCGCAGCGTCATCGCCGTCCGCTGCAGGTCCGCCGTGATGCCGTGCAGCCGGGCGAGGGACCGCGAGAGATGCTCGTCGCCCGACCGGGAACGCTCCGTCCCCTGGACGACCATCGACTCCGCGATGACCAGTTCGCCGACGAGGTCCACGAGGGCGTCGAGCTTCCGTGTATCGACCCGCACCAAGCCGCCGGAGGGAGCACGTGTCGCCGCGGCATCCTGCCTCGCAACCGGCGGCGGCACCGCGCCGGACCGCACGTCGCCGACGGGGACGTCGTCCTGGGCCGTGGGACCCGGTGCCGGCGGCGCAGCGGGAGGCGCGGGGATCGTCGCGTGCTCGGCGGCGGGCGGCGCGAGCGGGGCACGGTCGCGCCGCTCGTCGCCCGACTCCGCCGCCGCGGCGACGGGCCCCGCGACCGGTGCCGCGAGCACGGCATGGACGGCGTCGATCACCCCCTGCACGGGAAGCGGGATGGTTCGCCCGACGTCACGGCCGTCGGCCTGGCGCGCGGCCTCGGCGACGAAGCGGCTGAAGTCGTCGGCACCCGCCAGGATGACGTCAACCGCGCGGCGATCGAGACGCATCGTACCCCGTCGCGCGGCATCGAGCAGCGACTCGACCTCATGCGCGAGGCCCTGGAGCACGACCATCTTCATCACCGCCGCGTTGCCCTTGAGCGTGTGGAACGCCCGGAAGACCGTCGCGATCGTGTCGGCATTGTCGGGCTGGCGCTCCAGCACCAGGACACCCTGTTCGACGTCCCTGAGGAGCTCCTCCGCCTCCGCGCAGAAGAGCGTCACGAGCTCGAGGTCCATCCCGTCCGGGAGCACCGCCACGTCCTGATGCATGGCCGGGTCGTCCCATGCGAGACGTCGCCCGGGGGCGGGCGGTGCGTGATCGTCTTGCGAGCGCGCGGCGGTCGGATCAGCCGCGCGAGCCGAGGGATGTGCGGACGCGGGGACCGAGGACGCCCAGACCGGTGCCACCGGGAGCGGCTGGCCGCGTTCCCATGCGGTGACCGCCTCCTCCATCCAGGGATGCCACGTGCCGAAACGCACGACAAGATCGTCGGCGCCGGTCCCGATACCCAGCCACTCCCGCGCCGCATCGACCTGCGACACGATGGCCGCGGGCGCCGACGCCACGGCGCCGGCCAGCTCGTCGAGCAGACTCGCGAGCGTCGCGGTGCCCGCGGACGCATCGGGGCCGATGAAGGCCACCTCGAGCCCGATGCGCGACAGGAGCGCGTGCGCGGCGGCGTTGGCGTCGTCACGATTCATGGGCGGGCTCGGCGAGGCCGGCACGACGGCGTGTCCGTCGCAGGCCGCCGCAATCCTAGCTCGCGACCGGGCGCATGCCGTCCGATCGCGTCCCGGGCCGCGGACAGCGGGGCCGAGCCGGGAAATGCGGCGATTCCCTCCGGTCCCGCCCGGCCGAAAAACGCGCACTAGACTCCTCCTGAGGGTGGCGGCCGGTGTCCAACCCGTCCTGCGGTCCGGGCGTTCCGATGAATACGATGCGCTTGCTGCGGCTCGCGACCCTGGGCCCGATCGCAGGGATCGTGGTCCTCTCGCTGCTCGCCTTTTTCGATCAGGCCGCGCTGAACCGCGCCTATGACAACCGCTTCGAGTCCGCCCGGCTTGCGAACGAGCTCCGGGCCAGTTCGGACGAGCTCACGCGGCTTGCGCGCACCTACGTCGTGACGGGCGACCCGGCATACGAGCAGGCGTACTGGCACCTGCTGGACGTGCGCAACGGCACGAAGCCGCGGCCCGACGGCCGCACCGTGCCGCTGCGCACGCTCATGGAGCGGCAGGGCTTCACCGCCGAGGAGTTCTCACGACTGAAGGAGGCGGAGGACAACTCGAACGCGCTGGTCACCACCGAACGGATCGCGATGGCCGCCGTGAAGGGCCTGTTCGACGACGGCCACGGGCACTTCACCCGCAAGGGTGAGCCGGATCCCGAGATGGCCCGCCGCATCATGCACGACGCGACGTACCACGCCGACAAGCGCACGATCATGGAGCCGATTGCGCTGTTCGAAACCCTGCTCGATCGACGCACGGCCGCCACGGCACGCGCCGCCCGCTGGCGCAGCGACCTGCTGATGTCGCTCGTCGTCTGCGTCGCCTGCGGCGCCGCGCTGATCGCCTGGCTCAGCCTGCGGCGTCATGGGAAGACGCTCTCCCGCGCGATCGACGAGCTGGCGACCACGTCCACCCACGTGAACGCCGGAGCCGCCGAGATGGCGGCGACGAGCCGGTCTCTCGCCGAGGGTGCCTCGGAGCAGGCTGCGGCCGTCGAGGACATCACGACCTCCACACGGACGACGAGTGGCATGGCGACCGAGAACGTGGGCCGCACCCAGGCAGCCAGCGAACTCGTGGGGCAGGAGCAGCGGGAGTTCGCCGCCGCCGCCGCGAGGCTCGCCGAGATGGTGGCGGCCATGGAGGAGATCGACGCCACGAGCGGCCGCATCTCCAAGATCAACAAGGTGATCGACGAGATCGCCTTCCAGACGAACATCCTCGCGCTGAACGCGGCCGTCGAGGCGGCTCGCGCGGGTGAAGCGGGACTCGGCTTCGCCGTGGTCGCGGACGAGGTGCGCAGCCTCGCGCAGCGGAGCGCACGGGCCGCACAGGAGACCGCTGGCCTCATCGACGACTCGATCGCCTCCGCCCGGTCGGGACGCGCGAAGGTCGGTGACCTCGCGACGGCGATCGACGCGCTCACCGCCCGATCGACGACGATCCGCACGCTCATGGACGACGTCCGCGCGGGAAGTGGCGAACAGAATCGCGCGATCGGGAGGATCGGCCAGTCGCTCGAGCAGATCGAAAAGGTCACCCAGCAGTCGGCGGCGGCGGCGGAGCAGGGGTCCGCGGCCGCCGAGGAGCGCAGCGCCCAGGCCGGCGCCCTCATCGACGTGGTGCAGGTGCTCGGGCGGATGGTCGGCCGCTGAAGGCTCGTGCGCCAGAGCGCGCGGGGGGAGATGCCCCGCCCACGCCCTCCGCCACGGGCGCCGCAGTGCCCCCGATCCGCTCGCTCCCTGACGGGATCCCGCGTCAGATCTGCCAGTCGTTCGACGGCTCGGGCGCCTCGCCGCGCATCCGCAGCCTGGGTCGCTCGAGCACGACGGTGGTCCGCGGCTCCACCGATCGCGTGAGCCACACGTTGCTGCCGATCAC
>JBJTBO010000457.1:0-6643 GCA_046091445.1 Planctomycetaceae bacterium
GGCCGCGTCGGCGAGATCCTCGTCGACCTCGGCGTCGGTCTTCCAGAGCAACCGCTCCTGGAGTTCGGCCGCCTCGATGGCGGTCGCGGCTGCCAGGTTCTTCGGCGTGTGAAACTGCGCCCAGTCGCGGTCGTCGCGAAACCGGCGGACGGCCGCCACGATCTCACTCAGCGTGACCGGGGCCGGCGGCTTCGATCGAGAACGGCTCGCGGGCTTCTTCATGGAGTGGTGAGTCCGGGAGGGGTTGTCCGTGCCATCGAGCCGGCGTAGGTGGCCAGCGCAGCCCGGAGGGCGAAGCGCAGCCACCTCCGAGTGAGCGGAGGGCATGGATGCCCGCAGCGAACGTCCGGGCGAGATGGCACGGGCAACCCCGACTACGGCAGCAGCAGGGAACCGCGAAACGAGCAACAGGATAGCCGCAGCCGCGAAACCGCCCCCTCTCCCCAACGTCCGATAATGTCTCTTATGTCCGGTTCGTGGTACGTGTTTTTGCGGGTTTTGGGCCGTGTTCTCCCGGATGGCCCTGCTCTCACCCCCGCGCACGGTGACGCGGCCCGCGATCACCGGTGCGACGTCACGGACGACTGATTGACGAGCGCGGCGGCAGCTGGGTCTGCGCGCCGAGAGGATATCCGTTCGGAGCCTGTGGCTGAGGCACCTGCTGTTGATACACCGGCACGCCGGGAGCCGGCTGGCCGCGCATGGGCCCGGCGAACGGCTGGCCCGGCTGTTGTGCTGAAGGCTGCGTCGGCGGCGGGACGGCCGCGACGGCTGGGAACGAACCTGTCGGCATGCCCCAGGGAACGCTCGGGGTGACGGTTGCCCCGGGAGCCTGGCCCGGACTCGGTGCGAATCCCGGTGGCCCCCCCTGCCCGCTGACGCCGAGCGTCGAGGCGGCAGGTGTCTTGGCTCCCGGACCGATCCAGGCAGCTGCCGACGTGACGACGTTCCATACCGACCCGGCCGATGGGGACGGGGTGGCTGCGGTCGTCGCCTGCGGTCCGGCGGCCTGTCCGTCGCGGAACTGGTCCTCGAACTGCCGCACGAATGGGTCCACGGCTTCACCGATCTCGCGCGGCAGGAACTCGTCGGCGCGCACGATCAGTTCCGCGACCAGCCGGCCGCTGCGACTGCCCACGATCTGGTGGCGGTACGCCGGTGCGAGCGTCACCGAGAAGAAGGTGATCACGACGCACAGCAGCGCGCCTTTCGCCAGCCCCAGCACGAGTCCGAGCTGCCGGTCGAAGGCGGACAGGTGCACGGCGTTGATCGCGCCGGAGATCACGCGGAACACCAGCCAGACGACCAGCGACGTCGCCACGTAGAGCGCGAGCATCGCGATCAGCCGGTTCCAGGGCGGCTGTTGCCCGACATACGGGGCCACCTCGGAGCCGAATCGAAGCGCCACGAACGTGCTCGCGGCGATGCCCGCGATCCACGCCACCTGCCAGACCATTCCCTTGAGATATCCCAGGACGGCGGCAGCCGCGAGGATGCCCAGCATCACGAGGTCATACCCTTCGATCGCCATGCTGCCTCCGCGCGGGTGGCCTGAGGGCCGACGGGCCAAAACGGGGCGGGAGTCTAGCGACGAGGGGAAAACGCAGTCCATGCCCGTTTTGCGGCCGCATGGGTGGCCTGCGGCGGCGGTCATGCAACCCCGTGGCCCGAGGTGGTGTGGGTTCCGGGGTCTGATGCGGCAACGGCCGCGACACCCCAAGGCAGATTCGCCAATCCCGCCATGTTGCCGGAATTACGCAAGCCACGCGAAATCGCCATGGCACGCAATCTTTTCAGATGTGCCTTTTGCAGGGGGTTTCGGGGAAGTGCAGGGGATGCGGTCACCTCCACTGACGGTCCGGCACGCGATTGTCGATAGACAGGCGGGAAACCGCGCCGAGGATCCGTCCTGTCGCGGCGTTGCCGCTGCGCCACCAGTCCGTTCGTGACCGGCGGGCAGCGTGGGGGAGAAGATCGCGTCGTGCCTGGGTTTCGCGTCCACATCACCGGTTCGTCGATCGTGGGCGCCGGCTACGGGGCGGCGGCCTGGCTCGTCGGTGGCATGCCGCCGCTGACCTGCGCGCTTGGCGGAGGGCTCTGTGCGGTGGCGGGCATGCTGCCCGACCTCGACAGCGGGCCGGGGATTCCGCTTCGCGAAAGCGTCGCCTTCGCGGCGGCGGTCGTCCCGATCATGCTGATTCACCGGATGCACGCGGCCGGCCTCCCCCTCGAGGCCACGATCCTCGCGGGCGCGGCGATCTATCTTGCGATCCGCTTCGGCGTGTCGTGGCTCCTCAAGAACTACTCGCATCATCGAGGCATGTTCCACAGCCTGCCCGCGGCGGCCATCGCGGGCCAGGTCGCGTTCCTGGCCTTCGCGGCTGAAGAGCCGCTGCACCGCTACTTCGTGTCGAGTGCCGTGGTGCTCGGCTTCATGACGCATCTCGTGCTCGACGAGATCTGGAGCGTCAAGATGGGCTGGTTCGGCCCGAAGGTGAAGAAGTCGTTCGGGACGGCGATGAAGTTCGTCGGTCCCGACCTCTGGCCCAACCTGCTGGCGTACGCGATCGCGCTCGTGCTCGGGGCGATGGCGGCCGGGGACGCGGCGTGGACGGAACGCATGGCCCTCGTGAAACAGCACACGGCTGCGATGCAGAAACAGATGCAGCAGCAGGCCACGCGGGTGTACCAGCAGCCGCAGCCGATGCCGTGGCAGTACCGCCGCTGACGCCGCCGTGCACGCGGGGCCGCGGCCCGGGATCGGGCCCGTGATGCCCGTCCTCGCCCGATTCGCGCGGCCCTTGCCGGGGTCCGACCGCCGCACGATCATGCTGCTTTTCCCAAGGAATCGCGGCGCATGCCCATCCTCGCGGCCGCGGCGGCCGACACGTCGGTCGCCGTCGGGCTGACGGTCTACCTCGTGCTCATCGCGGCAGCAGCGCTGCTCGGCGGCTCGTCGGTCGTGCTCGTTTCGCTCGGCCATCGGCCGATGCAGGTCCTGCTCTCCCTCACCGGCGGCGTGCTGCTCGGGGTGGGCATGCTGCACCTGCTGCCGCACGCCTGCCTGGCTCTCGGAAACAACGTCGAATCAGCCACCGGCTGGGCGGTCGTCGGATTCTTCGCGATGTTCCTGCTCGAGCGGGCGTTTCACGGCCATTCCCATCAGGTGGTCGAAGGGGCCCATGACGGGGACGAGCACCACGGTGCGGGGTGCGGACACGAGTCGCGGCCCCACGCCCACGGCGAGACCTGCGGTCATGCCGCCGCACCGAGTGGCGCGGGTCGGTGGGCGTGGTGCGGCGCGTTCGTCGGACTCGCGCTGCACAGCCTCTCCGACGGCGCCGCCCTGGCGGCGTCGGTGCGGGCCGATGCCGCGCACGGCGGCGGCACCCTGTCCGGGCTCGCCACGTTCCTGGCCATCGTGCTGCACAAGCCGATCGACTCGGCACTGATCGCCACGCTCATGATCGCCGCCGGCGTATCCACCCGCGTGCGACGGCTCGTCAACGTCGCCTACGCCCTCGTCGTTCCCGCGGGGGCCCTCGGTTTCGTGGGACTCCTGCGGATGCTCGGCGTGGATGAGGGCGCCGTGATCGGGATCGCCATGGCGATCGCCGCCGGCGCGTTCATCTGCATTGCGGCGGCCGATCTCCTTCCCGAGGTGCAGTTTCACAGCCACGACCGGGCGCTGCTGACGTCCGCGCTGGCGATCGGGCTTGCGCTGGCGTGGGGCATCACGGTCGTGGAGCGTTCGTCGCACGCCCACGAGGCGCATGCCGGTGCCACGGGGCATCGGGCACACGATCACGGCCCTTGAGAACCGAACGCCGCGGCGGCTTCAGCCGTCGAGTCCCCGGGCGCTGCGCTCGTGATGCACCGCCTGCATGACGTCCGTGATGAGATCCTGCTGGCGGCGAATGCCCGGCAGCTGGGCCTGGAAACACCACGCGATCAATCCTGCGAGGCTGATGCCCCCGACGAGGTGTGGGATGACCCAGTCCGCGCTGCCGGAGCGCCCCGTCGCCGGGTCGGCGGCCCCCCCGAGCGCGACGATGCCGACGACCGCCAGCATGCCCACCAGCGACAGCGGGAATGCACGGCGCTTGAGGAGCCGGCCCCGCCCCACGAAGCCCGCATCGAGTCCGTACGTCTCGACCACCTCGCGGCACCACCGTCCCGTGCCGATGAAGTAGGTCACGGCCATGCTGTTGACGAGGACCACCACCAGCGCCGTCAGAACCCCCGACAACCGATGGACGGTCGCCCACCGCAGCAGCCGTGGGTCGGTCGCGCCGTGCAGGTCGCCGATCCAGAGTCCGAGACCGGCCGTCGCGACGAGCAGGGCCACGGCGAACCACGCCATCCTCGAAAACACCGTCACCATGCTCGTGATCGCATCCTGAGTGGGTGGGCCGCGGGCGATGCAGCCTCGCCCGGGGCGTTATAGGCTGCTGGTCTGGAAGCGGTGTGCGGTCCCCTCGGATCGTACCTCCGAACCGGCGAAATCCGCCTGCGTCCAGCCTCGCCCACGAGCGTTCCGCGTGACCTCCCTGCCGCCGATCCTGCTCGTCACATGCGGCGATCCCGCCGGCATCGGCCCGGAGGTGGTCTGCCTCGCCTGGCATCGGACGGCCGCCCACGGCACCGCACGACTGCGCGTCGTGGCCGACGCCGGCATGCTCGCCGACGTGCTGGCGAGCCGACCGGGACTTCCCGCGCTCACCGTCCGGCGGATCTCGGCCGACGATCCGCGGCCTTCCCAGCGTGGTGGACTCCTCGTCATCCCATCACCGGCACAGCGGTCCGGGCCGGCGTCCGTCGGCGCGGCGCCGCCACCGATCGGCGCGGCCTCCGCGCTGGGAGGCGCGATGGCAGCGGCTTCCGTGCTCACCGCATCGGCACTCGTGCGCGAGGGTCGCGCCGCGGCGCTCGTCACGGGTCCGCTGCACAAGGAGGCGCTGCACGCAGCGGGCTTCGACGTGCCGGGGCATACCGAACTGCTCGCGCGTGTCTGCGGCCTCCCGGACGAGGCGGTCTCGATGATGCTCTGGCTGCCCGCGACCGACGGCGGAGGCGATGCCGACGGTCTGGGCGTGGTCCACGCGACCCTGCACGAGCCGCTGCGCGCGGCGCTCGCGAGGCTCTCCCCTGCCCTGATCACCGCGGCAGGCCGTCGGCTCGACGGCGGGCTTGGCGCGCTGCTCGGCCGCCGCCCCCGGATCGCCGTTGCGGCGCTCAATCCTCACGCCGGCGAAGGCGGACTCTTCGGTGACGACGAGGCACGCCTGGTCGCGCCGGCCGTGGCCGCGCTCGTGGCGGAGGGTGTTGACGCGTGCGGCCCACTGCCCGCCGACACGCTGTTCGTGCGGGCGTCGCAGGGAGCCTTCGACGGAATCGTGGCGCTCTACCACGATCAGGGACACATTCCGATCAAGCTGCTCGGCATGCACCGCGCCGTGAACGTCACGCTGGGCCTGCCCATCGTGCGGACGAGCGTCGCGCACGGCACCGCGTTCGACATCGTGGGCCGCGGCCTCGCCGATCCGGCGAGCATGCTCGCGGCGATCGCTGCGGCGCTGCGGCTCGTGACCGCGAAGGGATCCCTCACGGCCGCATCGGCGCGAGCCGCTTCAGGTGCTCCTCGGTGAGGTCGATGAGCCCCGTCGTGGCGGGCTGGTAGAAGAAGGCCGCGGCGTCGATCGGTCCGTCGACCTGGATGTCGAAGAGGTCGAGCACGGCGATCGGCTCCACCGGTCGATCACCCACGGGACGCGTCCCCGGGATCGCCAGCCACTCGACACGTCGGACGAGGAGGTCCGACTTCCCGACCACGATCCGCACGCTCCACGGCACGCCGTCGGGCAGGAGCCGCGGGGTCCCGGCGTTCGCACCTCCGGCCGCCTCGACGACCCGCGGCAGCGTTGCCGTGAGCCGCTCGGGATCCCAGCGACCTTCCACGATCCACACGGACGCGCCATCCACCTCCGCGGCGTCGACCGCGGTGAAGCGGAACCATTGCCGCAGCATCCACAGCGACCGCTGCAGTCCGCCCAGGTGGGGCGCGGGGTTCGCGGCCGCGGCGGGATCGACATGCTCGAGACGCTCCCGCACGCGCCGCACGTCGACGCGTCGCAGCGTCTCCACCTCGCCGCCGTCGCGCTGATAGCTCCAGCAGAAGAGCCCGTCGCACACGTCCAGCGTCTCGAACGACTCGGTGTCGCACTCGAGTGTCGATTCGAACCGGAATCGCTGCTCGTCCGCATGCCCCGATTGGACGTAGCGGCCCGATCCCACGAGCACGCGGCTGCCGATCCGCGCCTTCTGACGGAGCCTCGTCGAGAACGACGCGGCACGGCCGAACGTGGCGAGGGCGCCGGCGACGATCCGCTCCGCCTGTGCGGCGGTCTCGTGGTTCACGTCCCCGCCGATCAGGCTCGCCACCTCCGTGGCGGTGCCGGCACCCGCGCGGGCGGCGGGCGGAATGCGGTCGGGCCTCGGGCGGCGGTCATACACGCTGGCCGCCGGGGCCGGGGCGGGACCGTCCGCGTAGCACGTCGCCGTGTGGCCGAGACCCGCGGGTGGTTCCATGGTGAGCCAGCCGAGGCCGACGAGGCCGGCGAACCCGACGACGACGCGCGTCGCC
>JBJTBO010000458.1:0-14592 GCA_046091445.1 Planctomycetaceae bacterium
CCCCCGTCCTGGTCTCCACGGACGGGAGCGCGGGTCCCCCCGACTCCCCGGGCCGGCCGGGGGGGCCGGCCCCCCCCGGCCGCCGACGCTACACTCACAGGGTCGCGGGCGTGAGTACGGCCCCGATTCCCTCCCCGTGAGTGGTCCATGGCGTCGGTCGATCTCGATACGGAACAGTGGACGACGGCCGACGCGGCCGATCTCTACGAGGTGGCCCGCTGGGGAGGCGGGTATTTCTCGATCGGTCCCAACGGTCACCTCCTCGTCCATCCCGACAAGCAGCCGACGAAGAGCGTCGACCTGAAGGCGCTGGTCGATCGCCTCCAGGTGCGCGGGATCGATCTGCCGATCCTCCTGCGGTTCGCCGAGATGCTGGAGCACCGCCTGCGGGAGATCCACGGGGCGTTCGCCGCCGCGATGCGCGACTCCGGCTACCAGGGGAGGTACTGCTGCGTCTATCCCGTGAAGGTCAACCAGCAGCGTCAGGTGGTGGAGGAGGTGCTGCGATTCGGTCGGCGGTACGGCTTCGGGCTGGAGGCGGGCAGCAAGCCCGAACTGCTCGCCGTGATCGCGCTGGCCGACAACGACACGCCGATCATCTGCAACGGCTTCAAGGATGCGGAGTTCATCGAGACGGCGATGCTCGCCCAAAAGATCGGCCGCCACATCATTCCCGTGGTGGAGCGGTTCTCCGAGCTGCAGCTGATCCTCGAGTACGCCGAGAAGATCGGCGTCCGACCGCGGATCGGCGTGCGGGTGAAGCTCGCATCCCGAGGCAGCGGCCGCTGGCAGTCGTCGGGCGGGTTTCGCAGCAAGTTCGGCCTGACCGCCGGTGAGATCATGCGCGGGCTCGAGCTGCTCGCCGCCCGTGGCATGGAGGACTGCCTCCAGCTCCTCCACTTCCACCAGGGGAGTCAGATCACGAACATCCGTCACATCAAGGCGGCGCTGACGGAGGCGGCCCGGATCTACACGGAACTCGTCAAGCGGGGAGCCGGGCTGCGCTATCTCGACGTCGGGGGCGGCCTCGGCGTCGACTACGACGGATCGCAGACGAATTTCGAGTCGAGCGTCAACTACAGCCTGCAGGAGTATGCCAACGACGTCGTGTCGCACGTGCAGACGGCCTGTGACGAGGCGGGCGTGCCCCATCCGACGATCGTCTCGGAGAGCGGCCGGGCGATCGTCGCGTACCACAGCATGCTGATCTTCGGCGTGCTCGGTGTCTCGGAGCAGGGCGGCCAGGCGGAGGTCGCCGAGCCGCCGGCCGATGCCGAGCAGCCGCTGCACGATCTCTGGGAGACCCACCAGGGGATCAACGTGCGGAACCTGCTCGAGAGCTACCACGACGCCCAGCAGGCCCTCGACACCTCGATGAACCTCTTCGCGACCGGGTATCTGCCGCTCGACCAGCGGTCCGCGGTCGAGAACCTCTACTGGGCGATCTGCCGGCGCATCGCGAAGCTCGCCCGGGGGCTGGAGTACGTGCCGGAGGAACTGGAGGGACTGCAGGCCACCCTCTGCGACACCTACTTCTGCAACTTCTCCCTGTTTCAATCGATCCCCGACAGCTGGGCGATCAAGCAGCTCTTTCCCGTGATGCCCATCCATCGGCTCGACGAGCGGCCCGTCCGCCCCGCCGTGCTCGGTGACGTGACGTGCGATTCGGACGGGAAGATCGACCAGTTCATCGACCGCCGCGACGTGAAGCGCTCGCTGCCGCTGCACACCTGGCGTCACGAGCCGTACTACCTCGGCGCGTTCCTGATCGGGGCCTACCAGGAGATTCTCGGCGACCTCCACAATCTCTTCGGCGACACGCATGCCGTGCATGTCAGCACCGACGACCGTGGCGAGGTGGTCGTCGACGCCGTCATCAAGGGGGACACCGTGAGGGAGGTGCTCGACTACGTCGAGTTCGACGCGAATCATCTCGTGCAGCGGCTGCGCGACTCGATCGAGCAGGCGGTGCGCGAGGGCCGCATCGGCGACGGCCAGGCCGGAAGGTTCCTGCGGTTCTACGAGGAGGGCCTCGGGGGCTACACGTACCTGGAGGAGCCGGGCTAGCTGGCTGTGGAACAAGCCCCCTTGCGCCCCCCATGCACCTCATTCGCGTCGCCGGCGCCGCACTGAATCAGACGCCGCTGGACTGGGACGGAAACCGCGACCGGATCCTGGCGGCCATCGGCCGGGCCAGGGTGGCCGGCGTGTCGATCCTCTGTCTGCCGGAACTCTGCATCTCCGGATACGGCTGCGAGGACGCCTTCCAGTCCGCCGGCGTGCAGCACTCGGCCGGCGACGTGCTCGCGGAAATCCTCCCGCACACGGCCGACCTCGTCGTCGCGCTCGGCCTGCCCGTCCGCTTTGAAAGCGCCGTCTACGATGCCGCCGCGCTCGTGGCCGACGGCCGGCTCGTCGGCATCGTGTGCAAGCAGCATCTGGCCGGCGAGGGCATCCACTACGAGCCACGGTGGTTTCGGGCGTGGCCGCAGGGGCGGCGCGACCGTATCGTCGTCGCCGGTGAACGCGTGCCGATCGGTGACCTGAGGTTCGACTGCGGCGGGGTGCGCATCGGCTTCGAGATCTGCGAGGACGCGTGGGTCGCGCAGCGGCCCGGCGCGTCGCTGGCCGCGCGCGGGATCGATCTCATTCTCAACCCGTCGGCGAGCCACTTCGCCTTCGGCAAGGACGAGGTGCGCCGCCGCTTCGTGCTCGAGGGATCGCGGGCCTTCGCCTGCGGCTACGTGTACGCGAATCTCGCCGGCAACGAGGCGGGACGCGCGATCTACGACGGGGGTGTGCTCGTGGCCGCCGCGGGCAGGCTGCTCGCCGCTGGACGGCGGTTTCCGTTCGCGGAGTGCCAGTCCACGGAGACCGTCGTGGATCTCGACGCCGTGCGGCTCGCCCAGCAGCGGACCTCGCTCGCCACCGGCCCCGCCGGCGGGGATGACCGCATCACGGTCGACTTCGCCCCCGCGACGGTGCGACCGGAGGCCTCGACATCCGGCGGTGACCTCCGCGACGCCTGGGAGCGGGGGCCACACGTCAAGGAGGAGGAGTTCACGCGGGCGGTCGCCCTCGGGCTCTTCGACTACGTGCGGAAGAGCGGCTCACGTGGACTGGTGGTGTCGGCGAGCGGCGGCGCCGACTCGTCGGCCGTCGCGTCTCTCGCGGCGATCGCCCTGCGCTTGGCGGCCCGGGAGCGGTCGGTCGCCGAGGTGGCCCGGCTGCTCGGCGGAGCGGGCCGTGTCCCGGACGGGCATCCCGACGCGTCGTCGGACCGCACGCCGGCCGTGTCGGATGACGAGACCGCACTGCGTCGTCTGATCGCCCGCGCGCTCACGTGCGTCTACCAGTCGACGGCCAACTCCGGGCCCGTGACGAGGGCCGCGGCCGCCGACCTGGCCGGCGCGCTGGGGGCGACGTTCCTCACCTTCGACGTCGAGCCGCTCGTCCGGGGCTATGAGCGCCTCGTGACCGACGCCATCGGCCGGGCGCTCTCGTGGGAGACGGACGACGTCGCCCTGCAGAACATCCAGGCCCGCACGCGGGCCCCGGGCGTGTGGATGCTCGCCAACCTGACCGGGGCACTGCTCGTGTCGACGAGCAATCGCTCGGAGGCGGCCGTGGGCTACGCCACGATGGATGGCGACACCGCCGGCGGCATCGCGCCGATCGCCGGCATCGACAAGGCATACCTGCGGCGGTGGCTGCGCTGGCTCGAGCGGGACGGCCCCGAGGGCCTCGGGCCCATCCCCGCGCTCGCGGCCGTGAACGCGCAGGCGCCGACCGCCGAGCTGCGCCCTGCCGCCTCCGGTCAGACCGACGAGGCGGACCTCATGCCCTATGACGTGCTCGACACGGTCGAGCGGCTCGCGATCGGCGAGAAACAGACGCCGCTGGAGGCCTGGCGGCAGGTGCGAGCCCGCTATCCGCAGCACGACCCCCGCCAGCTCGCGGTATGGACGGAACGCTTCTTCCGGCTGTGGAGCCGGAACCAGTGGAAGAGGGAGCGGTACGCGCCGTCGTTCCACCTCGACGATCAGAATCTCGATCCCAAGACGTGGTGCCGCTTTCCGATCCTCTCCGGGGGATTCGAGCGGGAGTGTGCGGCACTCCGGGCGGCCGTGGCGAGCGAGGCAGGACCGGCGAAGTAGCGGGTCCGCCCGGCCGAAACGGCCTCGCGGGTCGCGGACGGGCCTGCTATCGTCCGCCCTCGCGTTCGCCGCCAGGGGAGCTCTTCGATGTCGCGTCGTCCGTTTCGGTCGATCCTCCGGTACGGCCTCCCGTGCGCATGGGCGGTCGCGGTCGCGGCGGTGGCCCCGGCGCAGCAGCCACGTGTCGGGGCCGTGCCGCCGGCCCGGCCACCCGCCGCCGTGCAGCCACCGGCACTCTCGCCGCAGGACGCCGCGGCCCTCGATCGGCTCCTCGCCGCCTGGGAGACCCGGAATGCGTCGGTGCGGACCTGGTCGTGCACCTTCCACAAGTGGGAGTACAGCGCCTGGGGGCCGGCGGCGCCCGGTGGCGACCGCCTCGCATTCGCCGAGAGCACCGGTGAACTCAAATATGCCGCCCCGGACAAGGGGCTCTTCCGCATCAAGGAGTCGAAGCAGTGGAGCACGGAGACGAGCCGCTACGAGCGTCGCGGCCCCGAGGCGGGCGAGCACTGGGTGTGCAACGGCGAGAGCATCTACGAGTTTCGCCACACTGAAAGGCAGTTGCGGGAGACGAAACTGCCCCCCGAGATGCGTGGCAAGGCGATCAGCGACGGGCCGCTGCCCTTCGTGTTCGGCGCCAAGGCGGAGACGCTCAAGAAGCGGTACTGGATGCGGATCATCACGCCGCCCGAGGTGCGTGACCAGATCTGGCTGGAGGCCCTGCCGAAGTTCCAGGCCGACGCCGCCAACTTCGCGAAGGTGGAGCTCATTCTCCAGGCGAGGGATCTCATGCCCTTCGCGATCCAGATCCACAAGCCCGGTGGGCAGGATCGCGACGTCTACCAGTTCGATCCCAACACCAACCTCATCGACAAGGGACTCGACCTCATCCGCGATTTCGCGCGCCCCGTGACACCGCTCGGATACACCTACGTGCTCGACGACGCGAGCGCGGCAGGACCGCCGAACGCGCCCGCCGCGGCGCTCGCACAGCCTCGGCCGCCCGGGCCGGCGGCCCCCCGCTGATCGCCCTCGCGCGATGCTATACTCGGGGCTTCGGGAGGCACCCCGCCGATGCCCTTTGTCGATCCGAAGCACCCGCTCTTCCAGCTGCTCCAGCGGGATCGTCGCTACACGCTCGACGCCTACATGTTCGTGCTCGAGGCGCTGAACTTCGCGCAGGAATCGCTGGGCATGGGACAGGAGCCCTCGATCGAGGAGCTGGAGCCGCCTCCCGCGGCGGTGGGGCGTGCCGGCGACGCGACCGACGCGCGTCCGCAGCGGCCCGAGCGGGGGCGGAAGCGACGGGCGGAGCGCCACGTGTCGGGGCAGCAGCTCTGCGAGGCCGTGCGTCTCTACGGCCTCCAGCAGTACGGCTACCTCGCGCCGACCGTGCTCGGATCGTGGGGCATCCGCTCGACCGACGACGTCGGAGCGATCGTGTTCAACATGATCGACATCGGTCAGATGCGGAAGACGCGGGCCGACAAGCGGGAGGACTTCCAGGGCGTCTACGACTTCGCCGAGGCCTTCGCGCGGGATCTGTCGTTCGTGGTTCCCGAGGCGGGCTGACGCCGCCGGCGTGACCCGTGGAGTGCACATGAGGTGGCCGGCGGCACCGACGACCTTCATCGCGGCGGCGGCGGCGGAGGTGCTGTGGCTCGCCGCGCTGGCCTGGATGGCGATCCGCTGAGTCGCACGGGGTGACCCTGGCCGGGAGCGTCGGAAGCGTGAACGCGATGAAGGGTGGTCCCGGCGAGGCGCCGATCTGGCCGGCGCTGGTGCCGCTGGCGGCCTACTTCCTGGCGATCGGCCTGCTCCATCTGCGGCGTCGACCCTCGGCGTTGGCCGGCGGCTGGGATGCCGTCGGCATCGCGGGTGCCGTGGCGGCGGCGGTCGTGCTCGGCCCGATCGATCTCGTGCTGCCCGCGTCGATCGTCGGCGCGTGGCGCTGGGTGCTCGCCATCGGCTGCTTCATCCTGCTGGTGGTGACCGTGCAGCTCGCGTCACGTCCGCGGCTCGTGGTCTACAACGTGTCGCTCGAGCAGCTCCGCCCGATCGTGGCCCGCGTGGCGACGGCGCTCGATCCGCTGGCGCGCTGGGCCGGGGAGACCGTCGCCCTGCCGGGACGGGACGTGCAGGTGCACCTCGACGGACGGGGCGGCATGCGCAGCGTGAGCCTCGTCACGCTCGGCAGCCGGACGAGTCCCGAGGGCTGGGTCGAGTTCAGCCGCCGGCTGCGGCGAGCCGTGCGGGACCAGCGCGTGCGCCCGAGCCCGTGGGCCGGACTGTTCCTCGGCGCGGCCCTCGCCCTCGGGGGCCTCGCGGCGCTGCTGGCGTGGCGATCGCACGGGGCCGCGACGGAGCCGTCCGCCGCCCCCGGGGGCCTCGTCCGGCACGCCGCTCCGCCGCCCGCATCTCCGTCCCCGATTCCAGGAGCTCACCATGCCGGTGCACGTCGACCTCTCGGCCCATGAGATCACCGTCCCTGTCGTGATTCGCAACGCCCCGCCGGGGCGTCTCTACGAGGATGCGGTCACCCGCGAGGGGGCGGGCATCGTCTCGAGCGGCGCCGTCGCGATCCGGTCGGGGGCCAAGACCGGCCGCAGCCCCGCCGACAAGCACGTCGTGCGGCGCCCTGAATCGGAGTCGCAGGTCTGGTGGGGCCCGGTGAACCACCCGATCGACGAGCACACGTTCCTTCTCAACCGGCAGCGTGCCGTCGATTACCTCAATACCCGCGACCAGATCTACGTCGTCGACGGCTTCGCCGGCTGGGATCCGGCGTGTCGCGTGAAGGTGCGCGTGCTCTGTGCCCGTGCCTACCACGCGCTCTTCATGCACAACATGCTCATGCGTCCCACGCTCGACGACCTCGAGCGCTTCGGTGCGCCGGACTTCGTGATCTACAACGCCGGCCAATTTCCGGCAAATCCGTACACGGCGCAGATGACCAGCCGGACGAGCATCGACCTCTGCCTCGAGCGGCGCGAGCAGGTGATCCTCGGCACCGAGTATGCCGGGGAGATGAAGAAGGGCGTCTTCACGTACATGCACTGGTTCCTGCCGGCCCGCGGCGTCCTCTCGATGCACTGCTCCGCGAACGAGTCGCTCGCCGATGCCGGCGGGGGGGGCGACGTCGCCCTCTTCTTCGGCCTGTCCGGCACCGGCAAGACGACGCTCTCCGCCGATCCGGCCCGCAGGCTGATCGGTGACGACGAGCACGGCTGGGGCGACGACGGCATCTTCAATATCGAGGGAGGGTGCTACGCGAAGTGCATCCACCTCGCCGAGGCGAAGGAACCGGAGATCTGGCGCGCGATCCGCTTCGGTACCGTGCTCGAGAACGTGGTCTACGATCCGGCCACGCGGGCCGTCGACTTCGAATCGAGCGCGATCACCGAGAACACGCGAGCCGCCTACCCCATCGACTTCATCGCCAACGCGAAGCTGCCGTGTACGGCGGGTCATCCCCGCAACGTGATCTTCCTGACGTGCGATGCCTCCGGCGTGCTGCCCCCGGTGAGCCGCCTGTCCCACGAGCAGGCGATGTACCACTTCCTCTCGGGGTACACCGCGCGGGTCGCCGGCACGGAGATGGGCATCGTCGAGCCGCAGGTGGCCTTCTCGACCTGCTTCAGCGCCGCCTTCCTCGTGCGGCACCCGACGGAGTATGCCCGACTCCTCGCGGCGAGGCTGCGTCGTCACGAAGCCCGGGCCTGGCTCGTGAACACCGGGTGGACCGGCGGCGCCTACGGCGTGGGGCGTCGGATCGATCTCTCCGTGACCCGTCGCATCATCGACGCCATCCATGCCGGTGCCCTCGACGACGCGCCGGTGACACGCGACAGCGTCTTCGGCCTCGACGCGGTGACCGCCGTGCCCGGCATCGTCGGCCGCGTCCTCGAGCCCCGCCTCGCGTGGGCCGACGAGGCGGCCTGGGAGTCCGCGGCCCGACGCCTGGCGGCCCGTTTCCGTGACAACTTCCAGGCCTATGCGACGGCGGCCGGTGCCGATGTCGTCGCGGCGGGGCCGGCCTGACCGCCCGGCGGCGACGTGTGCCCCCGGCTCAGGAGACGAGCCGGTTGCTCCACCCGAACGCGATGCGCTTTAGAATGCGGGGGAGAGGACCGACGCACCGGCCCTCGCAACGACCGACCTCCCGGAGCCCCTCCATGTCCCTCGCACGCATCTGCCTCGCCGTCGCCATCTGCGCGCTCGCCATGTTCGCCGCCACACGCGGCCAGGCGGCGAGCCCGCTCGCCGGAGAAGTGAAACGGATCGACGGCTCGAAGGCCGACCTGGCCGACTACCACGGCAAGGTCGTGCTGGTCGTCAACGTCGCGAGCCGATGTGGATACACCGGCCAGTACGCCGGACTCCAGTCGCTGTACGAGAAGTACAAGGACAAGGGGTTCGTGATCCTCGGATTCCCCGCGAACGACTTCGGCGCCCAGGAGCCGGGCAGTGACGCCGACATCCGCGAATTCTGCTCCACGAAGTACGGCGTCACGTTCCCGATGTTCTCGAAGATCACGGTCAAGGGTTCCGGCAAGTCGCCCCTCTACGCCTCGCTCACCGAGGCCGCGGATCCGAAGGGGGAGGTGAGCTGGAACTTCGAGAAGTTCCTGATCGGCAAGGACGGCACGATCGTGGGCCGCTTCAAGAGCGGTGTCGCCCCCGATGACGCGAAGCTCGTGCAGGAGGTTGAGGCGGCGCTCGGCAAGTAGCCGGGGCCGCTCAGGCGGCGCGGGCGGTCGTCGCCGAGCCGGATGGGGTTGCGGCGCGGCCGGCCTCGGGTCCGAACCCGATGGCCCGCCGCACCACCCATGTCGGCCGACCCTGGGCCTCGCGGTACGCACGCACGACGTACTCACCGACGATCGCGACGGAGAACGTCTGCACCGCCGCCACGAGGGACGCGACCGCGACGATCGCGGACAGGGAGACGGCGGTCGATGGCTCGGACGTGGAGAGCGCCCCGACGACGGCTGTCAGCGTCGCGGCGACCCCGACGAGGAGCAGGGCGGCGGCGGCGGCCCACGTCAGGCGGATCGGTGCGTCGGACGACAGCACGAGCGCGTCGCCGGCCAGCCGGATCAGCTTCCAGGGGGAGTACTTCGTCACGCCCGCCGCCCGCGGATGCCGGTCGTACCAGACCGGCTCATGCCGGAATCCCGCCCAGGGCACGAGGCTTCTGAGGTAGCGACGCCGCTCGGGCAGGGCGTTGACCGCATCGACGACGGCACGGTCGACGAGCTTGAAGTCGCCCGTGTCGACCGGCATCGGATATGGCACCGCGGCCGCGAAGAGGCGATGGAAGAGGCTGGCTGTCAGCAGCTTGAAGCGGGTCTCGCCGTCGCGCGACCGGCGACGGCCGTAGGCCACGTCGACACCGTCCCGCCAGCGATCGACCATCTCCGGAATCACCTCGGGTGGATCCTGGAGGTCCGCGTCCGTGATCACCACCGCGGAGCCGGATGCCGCGGCGAGTCCGGCCGACATGGCCGCCTGCTGTCCGAAGTTGCGCGACAGCGCGATCACGCGCACCCGTACGTCGCGGGCGGCGAGCGCCTCGAGCTTCTCGAGCGTGTCGTCATGGCTGCCGTCATCGACGTAGATGATCTCGTGCTCCATGCCGGTCAGCGGCAGCACGGCGGTGAGTCGGGCGTGGGTCGCGTCGATCACCGCCGACTCGTCGTGGCACGGAATGACCACGGAGAGGAGTCCGCCCTCGCGGGCGTGGTCGCCGCGGGCGCTGGATGCGGGAGGACGGTCGGTCGTCGCCATGCCGGGGCCTCGAGTCGGGGTGACGGTGGATCGGGATGACAGGTGATCGGTGACGGGTGATCGGGCTCAGGGAGCGGTGGGTCGGACGAGCGAGCGACGGTCACCGCGTGACGTCGTGGCGTCGTGCCGAGCGGGCCGCGGACGGTGGCACGCCGATGGCGACGATGTCTTCGGTCCGGAAGAGCGGTCGTGTGCGTGCGACCTCGGTCGCATCCTCCGGCAGCGCCGCGCGAACGGCTGCGAGTCGCCCCTCGGGCACGCGCAGCACGCTGCCGGGCCGCGAGGTGAGGAATGCGGCGGCCTCAACCGCGCGGCCCTCGGGCACCGGCACGGTGCGACCTCCGGCATAGAAGACGACGTTGGGGCTGCCGATGCCGTACGTGGCGATGTCGGCCGCGCCGTCATGGGCCAGGTCGGTGACGAGCCCCGGAAGCCTGTTGGCCCGCGCGAGCCAGGCCGCCGCCGGCCCGCAGGCGAGGCCGGTGTAGATGAGTGCCGTGGTGGCGAACGCGGCCAGGGCGGCGCGCGGCCGGTCGCGCGCGATCCGCCAACACACCGCCGCACCGAGCAGCGGGACGAGGCCGACGAGAGCCGCCGGCTCCGCGCCGACGAGTCCGAATCGCGCGGCCACGACGATCGTGGCCGCCGTCGCGATTCCGCCGAGGGCCAGCGAAGCGAGGCCCGCTGTGAGCCAGCGGGGGTGCGGCCATGCCGGGGCGCGGGTCGCGGCGACGGCGATCGCGGCCACCAGGAGCGCGGCGGCCGGGTAGGCAGGCAGCACGTAGTTGGGCAGTTTCGTCGCCGCCGCCGAGAATCCGCCGACCCAGACCACCAGCCACGCGAGCAGCAGGCCGAGGACATGCGCGGCCCGCGTCGGCACCGTGCGCCGCACGACCCGCCAGGCGGCCACGACGAGGGCCAGCGGCAGGAAGCAGGACCACGGATAGAAGCCGACGAGCATCGTGAGCGGGTGGAAGAGGACGCCGCCACCGTGACGCTCCATGGGCGCCATGAAGCGTCCCACGTTGTGCACGAGCAGGAAGCCGCGGAGCCACTCGCCGTCGGTGCGGATCGTGACCGCGACGTACCACGGGGCTGCTGCGGCGAGCATCGCGAGCGTGAGCACGATGGGCCTCAGGCTCCGGACAGCGTCGACGGCGGCCGGCAGTGCGGCCTGCACGATCCGTCGGACCCGGGGGCCCGGCGCCGCGGTGGACAGCCGACGCTCGAGTGCCACCCACCAGGCCCATGGGCCGAGCACGGCCAGTGGGCCCACGACGCCGATCGGGCCCTTGCAGACCACCGCGATGCCCAGGAGCCGGCCGCCGCCGGCCGCCCGACCGATGCTCAGTCGCGGAAGTGCCCCGGCGGGATGGGTGCGTCCGTCGAGGATCACCTCGGCCGCCAGCACCGTGGCCCACGCCGTGAGGGCGACGAGGATCGCATCGGGTGTCGCGGCGTGCGACTCGATGCCCACGAGCAGGCATCCCACGAAGGCGAGCGCCCCGAGCGCACCGGTGGTCTGGTCGAACCACCGACAGCCGGCGCGGAAGAGCACGAGCGCCGTCGCGAGGGCGGCGAGCATCGAGGGCACGCGGGCCGCGAATTCGGTCGGACCGAGGATGGTCATGGCCGCGGCCATGCACCAGTGCATGAGCACCGGCTTGTCCACCGCGAGCGTGCCGTTGTACAGCGGCACGATCCAGTCACCCGTCTCGGCCATCGTGCGCGCGATCACGGCGAAGCGCGGCTCGTCCTCGTCCCACAGGGGCACGGGCGCGTAGCCGACGGCGAGCGTGAGGGTGGCGGCAGCGAGGACCAGTGCCAGGGTTCGTCGCGCGTCGCGCGTCGTCGCGGAGGCCGCGGGGCAGGGGATGGTCGCGGTCATGGTGTCACGGTCGGCCCCGGGGTGGCGGAAAGGTGGAGAACGGCGGCGGAGGAGAGCAGGCTGGCCTGCCCCGACCCTCGGTGCGGTGCGGGAGCGCAGCGGGCGAGGCGCGAGGCCGGGTCATGGGACGAGGGACCCATGAGGAGCACGCGTCGACCGGACGGCGGCACGGCAGCGTCGCGGATCACGCGGTAGCCGGCGGGAAGGTGGGTGCGGACGGCATCCTCGAAGCGCGCATCGAGCAGCACGTGCGCCCCGTCATGCCGTGCGACGAGATCGGCGAGCGCCTCGGGCGACGACGCCTCGGGCACGCGACCGAGCGGCGCGAGCCGCGCGGCATAGAAGACGGCGCTCGGCGGCGCCCGATAGAGCACGAGCGGGGGCGCTGACGCACCGGCGAATCCCGCCACGAGATGACGCGGACCGCTGTCGAGGCCGGCCGCCGCCGGGGCGACAGCGACGAGCCATGCGACCGTCATCGCTGCCGTCGCCGCCCATGTCATCGCGGCACCGGCCCGGGCGTCTCGATCATGGAGCATCCACGCGACGGCCGCACCGGCCAGCGGCACGAGTCCGACGACACCGATCCAGGCCGTGCCCGGCACGATTCGCCACGCCGCCCACGGCAGCCCGGCCGCGATGGCCACGCCCGCCGCTCCCAGCCAGAACCACGCCGCGCGCATCCAGCGTTCGGAGGCGGCGTCCGGGCACCGCACCCACGTCGCGATGAAGTGGCCGCACAGGCACGCGATCGCCGGGTAGGCCGGCCACACGTAGCCCGGGAGTTTCGTGCCTGCGATCGAGAACGGGACGACCCACGCGATGATCCACGCCGCCAGCAGGCGGGTGCCACAGGCGGCCGGCCCCGGCTCACGACCGAGGTGCAGCGCATGCCGCAGGGCGGGAATCCATCCGCTCGACCACGGAAACATCCCGACGAGCAGCACGCACGGGTAGTAGAAGAGCGGCGAGCCGGAGTGTCCCTCCATCGGTGCGGCGAAGCGACCGACGTTGTGGACGAGGAGAAAGCCGCGCAGCCACGCGCCCTCCGTCCGCAGCGTGACCACGACATACCACGGCGCCGCGACGAGCAGGGCCGTGACGGCGATCGTGCCGAGTCGGGCATCGCGCGAGGCTCGGCTCCCGGCGTCGAGCCAGCGACGGACCGGCCCTGCGCCCGCGGCCTGGGGGAGCGCCTGCCACCACGCGAACAGGCCGAACGCGGCCAGCGGAAGCACCAGCCCGACCGGGCCCTTGGCGAGCATCGCGGCGCCCGCGGCCGCCCCGGCGGCGAAGGCTGCGGACGTCGGGAGTCGGACCGGACGGTCGAGACCGCCCACGTGCACGACGCCACGGACGAAGACGGCGAGCGCCAGCGTGGTGAGGAAGGCGAGCGGGGCATCGGGCGTCGCGGCGCGTCCCGCGATCCCCGTCCACAGGCACGTCGCCATCACCACGCCCGCCCAGGCTCCGACCGCGGGGTCGAACAGGCGGCGGGCGATGTCCCACGTGAGGAGGCAGGTGCCGATCGTCAGGATCGCGGACCCGATGCGGGCGCCGGTCTCGTTCACGCCCGCCACGGTGAAGCCGGCCAGCTGCAGCCAGTTCACGAGGGCCGGTTTCTCGACCCGCAGTCGGCCGTTGAACGTCGGAACGATCCAGTCGCCGCCCGCCCGCATCGCGACGGAACAGGCCACGTTCAGCGGCTCGTCCTCATCCCAGAGAGGGGCGGCGCCGAGGTTCGGCAGCAGCACCGCCGCCGCCAGCGCCGCCACGATCAACGGTGCGACTCGAGGGCTCGGCATCGGTGCGTCCAAGGGGATCGACGGCCGCCCGGCGCGCGGGTGCCGCGTCGTCGTCCACCGGGCTGACGGAGGGGCGGGAAGGTAGGCCGTGTGGGAACGGCGGTCAAGCCGGACGCAGCCGCCGGAAACCGATGTTTTTCAAGGGTTTGCAACCGGTTGACCGTGTCTCGATGCCGGGTATCTTCAGGCATCTTCCCGGCCCGCCGGGGGCACGCTGGTCCGCGGAGATCGCGAGTTGGCAGACGAGGAGAACCCGGGCCCGGACGGCCCCGACGCGGCAGGATCGGCGGACGGGAGCGGGGGGCGCGCGGACGGTCGGCTCGTCGACAGTGCTGGCGGCCGCCTCGTGGAGCTGCCGATCGAGCAGGAGCTCAAGGACAGCTACCTGACGTACGCGATGAGCGTGATCGTCAGCCGTGCGCTGCCCGACGTGCGTGACGGGCTCAAGCCGTCGCAGCGACGCATCCTCGTCGCCATGAACGACCTGAACCTCTCGCCCGGGGCGGCGCGCGTGAAGTGCGCGAAGATCTCCGGCGACACCAGCGGCAACTACCACCCGCACGGCGAGAGCGTCATCTACCCGACGCTCGTCCGCATGGCCCAGGAATGGAACATGCGGCATGTCCTGATCGACAAGCAGGGCAACTTCGGATCGATCGCGGGACTTCCGGCGGCCGCGATGCGGTACACCGAGGCCAGGCTCTCGCCGATCGCGGCGATGATGCTCGACGACCTCGATCTCGACACGGTCGACTACGTGCCGACCTATGACGAGCGGAACACGGAGCCCGTGGTCCTGCCGAGCCGGTTTCCCAACCTCGTCGTCAACGGCGCGGGCGGCATCGCGGTCGGCATGGCCACGAGCATCCCGCCGCACAATCTCGGCGAGGTCTGTCGGGCCCTCGTCGCGCTGATCGACAACCCCGGGCTCTCGATGGCCGAGCTCCTCGAG
>JBJTBO010000459.1:0-2851 GCA_046091445.1 Planctomycetaceae bacterium
CTGATGCAGGCGATGCAGACCCGAGGCCTCCGGCCCCATGCCGAGCGGGAAGCCGGCCTCACCTCACCCGACGGCGCCGCGCGACCGCAGTCGAAGGAACAACCTCGTCCAGTCGGCGTCGATGTCGCGGGTCGAACCACACCCGACGGAGACGCTCCCCACGCGTCGCGACGCTCGTCGCTCGCGGCGTGGCTGCTCGCGATCTCCGCGGTGCTGCTCCTCGGGGTGCTGACGGGCGTGCTTGCCTGGTCGCTCGGCGCCGTCGGGTGAGGTGAGGCCGGCTTCCCGCTCGGCATGGGGCCGGAGGCCTCGGGTCTGCATCGCCTGCATCAGGCGGGCGCGGTCGGTGGGCCCGAGCGTGGGAACGATGGCCGGATCGAGGCTGGCCTCCGCCAGGATGCGATGGCACGAGGCGACTTCCGCGAGCAGGTCGTCCGCGCCGAGACAGGAGCGTGCGAAGCCATCGAGGCCCGCGAGGGGCAGCACGTTGTCGAGATATTCGGCGACGGCATTGAGATCGGACGCTGCGGCGGCGCGGGGTGCCCCGAGCGAGTCGTCCGCAATCGCGCGGTCGATGCGGGTCGTCAGCAGGTGGGCGGCGGCGTTCGTGGCCACCTTGCCATCCATCTCCTCCCGGTGC
This sequence comes from Planctomycetaceae bacterium, assembly GCA_046091445.1. Taxonomy (GTDB): domain Bacteria; phylum Planctomycetota; class Planctomycetia; order Pirellulales; family UBA1268; genus QWPN01. The sequence goes on from JBJTBO010000459.1 coordinate 641, forward strand.
GACGCGGGAAGCGTCCGGTCTCGCCAGGCCAGAAGCGTGCGGAGCGTGAGTCGCATGGGATGCCAGCCTTCCTGCGGGAGAAAAAACCGCCTCGCGAGGTGCGCCGCTCTCCGGGATGCCGCCCCGGGGAGCCGATCCAACCTGCCTCCATATGAGTGTCATCGGGGCCCGTTTTTCGTGCGACGGCACCTGCGGCCATGCGACTGGCCCATCCCACCGCCACCGCCGATCCACAGCCCCCGTCGCTCCGTAGAAGAGACCGTGCCCGTGGCAGATTTCGCCGCCGGGTTCCCGAGCACGGGGTGGTTTTGGGCCGGGTGGATCGAGGCTTTGAGTGTGGAGCGAGGCTTTGAGTCCGGCATCTGGAGGATCCTCGCGTTGGGTCCGGCAACGAATGGGAAGGCGACAATTGGGCACGTGGCGGGTGTGAACTACGATTTGGAAGGTGGGCTGAGCCGGAGCCGAAGCGACGCGGTGAAGGCCGCCCCCACGAGTGACCCCCCTCGGGGGAGGGTGTTCGACGTGGCGTCGAGGCCAAGGGACGCGTGACGTGATGTCGGAAACGTTTCAGGTGCCCACCGCGCTCGTGCTGCGTCGTGCGGCAGGCCTCATCGAACTCGGCGAACTCGTGGTCGATGGAGAGTGCGCGACGTTTCCTGCCGCGCGTCGGCTTATGAAGCGGGCGCTCGATGAACTGCGCGGCCTGCCCGACGAGGATCGACTCGGCCGATCTGCGAGCCTCCTCGAGGGGGAAGCCCTGCGGGCACTCGGGGATTGGGAGGCGGCACTCGTGCCGCTCGAGCGAGCGGCCGAGGGGTCGCGTGGCCGCATCGAGGCGGCGATGGGGCTCGGCTGGTGCTACAAGCGGCTCGGGCGGCTTCCCGACGCGATCGAGTCGCTCCGGCGTGCGGTCAAGGCGTTTCCCGACCAGCCCGTGCTGCACTACAACCTCGCCTGCTACCACTCCGTGGTGGGTGACGTGGCTGCTGCCATCGATCATTTGACCCGCGCGAGCGCGATGGACGGTCGCTTCCGCGACCTCACCGGCACGGAACGGGACTTCGACGCCATTCGTGCCGACCCGCGGTTCGTCGCCGTGACGGTCGTGACCGTCTGACGCGGACGACCCTCGCCGGCTATTCTTGGCGTGGTGAGGAGGGACCGTTGCGGAGGCGGGACGCATCCTCGTCCGAGTCACGGGCGGGAGCACCCCGGCATGGATGCCGATGACCAGCCCGGCACTGCAGGACATCATCGCGCTCTTCGGCTGTCCTGCGGCGGGCAATCCCGCGCAGTACCTGTTCGAGCATGGCATCGAGCGGGCGATCGAGCAGGGGGGCCTCGACTGGCGGTTCGTCTCCGTGGACGTCGCCGTCGAGCGCCTGGGAGAGGCGCTCGCGGGTGCCGCCGCGATGGGATTTCGGGGGTGTCTGCTCGACGGATCGCTTCGCATCGCGGCCTTGCCGCTCGTGTCGGCGACACCGGCTGCGGCGTTCGCGGGCGCGGCGAGTCTCGTCGACCGGGGCGCGGACGGCTGGGTGGCACACATGACCGACGGTCGGGGGATCGTCGAGGCGGTGCGCTCCCACGTCGAGCCCGCGGAGCGGCGGGTGCTCATCGTGGGCGCCGGTCCGTGCGGTCGCGCCGCCGCGCTTGAGTTCGCGATGGCCGGTGCGGCCGGGATCGTCGTCAGCGATCCGGATGAGGCGCGTGTCGAATCACTCGTCGAGTCGCTCCGCGCGCTCGAGACGGCAGCGACCGTCGAGCGGGCTTCGTGGCCGAAGATCCTGGTGCCGGAGGACGTGCGGATCGTCGTGTCGTCGGTCGATCAGCCGGTGGCCGAGAGGGTGCTCGAGCATCTCAGGCCCGACCTCGTGGTCGCCGAGGCCGTGCTGTCGCCGGAACCAGCCTCCGTCGGGCGTCAGGCGCTCGCTGCCGGCGCGTGTCTCGTGGACGGGCTCGAGATCCACGCCACGCGCGCGGCGATCGAGTTTCGGCAGATCACGGGTTTGGCGGCCGATGCCGACCTGCTCCGCGACGCGCTCGACGAGTTCCTGTCGGCCCCGTAGAGCCGCCCACGAACCACGCCACAGATCGCGATCGAGCCAACCTCACGCGCCGAGGACCGGTTCGGGGGCGGCGAACGGATCTCGTCCGCCGCCTCAACGGCGGATTGGCTCGTCGCGTGGGCCGCGGCGGCCCAATGCGCCT
>JBJTBO010000460.1:0-9167 GCA_046091445.1 Planctomycetaceae bacterium
ACGCTCCCCGCCTCGGGTGAGCCTCCCGCCCTCCGCGACGACCTCTGGTCGCCCCTGCTCGTGCCCTGACGCGCGCGGCGGCAACGCCGCATCCGTCCTACGGCAGCGGCCGACCGAACGGATCGTGCGGCGACTCGAGGAGCACCTTGTCGGGACCGCCGGCGAGTGCGACGAGATCGGGCAGGTCGTACGCGAGGAGGGCGCCGTGCACCACGTTGACCGCCTGATCGTGGCTGCCGGGCGAGGCGACGACGTCGGCCCATGACGGGACCATGTTGACGAGCCGCACCGACGCGAATCGTTCAGGTTCGAGGGCCGCGGCGTGCAGCGCGGGAATCGCCGCCTCGCCGATCGCGACGAGGTGCACCGGGCGTGCGGGCGGCCCCGCGTCGCCCGCGGCCGCACCGTCGGTCGACAGTCCGTATCCCGCGAGCGCGCGGCAGGCGTGGGAAATGTCGCGGGTCCGCATGCCGACGTACGACGTGCCCAGCAGGTAGGCCAGGAAAATCTCCTGCACGTCGCGACCGAACGAGCCACGGCCGTAGTCGGCCTTGTGGTGGCCGGTCTCGGTCTCGCCGATCCCGCGCAGCTCGACGGCATGCACGACCTGCCCGCGGCGGACGAGCGCCTCGATCGGGCCACCCCGACCGGCATCGGCCTTCATGCTCGTGCCGTGCAGGAAGAGCGTCACCTCTCCGCTCGGGACCTCCGGCACGAAGACGAGCGCGGGCAGTTCGATGCCCGGCTCCGGCGCGAGGACGACCTTGTCGATCCGGTAGCCGTCGCGCGGCACCGTGCCCACGACACGGGGCCGCGTCGCGGCGTGCGTCTCCGGCGGTGACCCGCCTTCCACGGCGGGCCGCATGCCGTCGATCGTGGTGCGCACCAGCGCCCGCCGTTCGTCGGGCGTGCGTCGCGCCCACTCGGCCTCGCGGTGCGGCCGGAGGGCCCGCTCCGCTTCCGCGTTGATCTGGAACACCGAGCGCTCATCGGGCATGAGCAGCACCTGCCCTTCCGCGGTGCAGGTGAGCTGGGCCTGGTTCCAGTCGGGCGGACTGGCGTCGCGCCAGTCGGTGTCGCTCGGCGGATCGGAGATACGGGACGGATCGACCTCGTGGACGACGCGGTCGCCCACCCCGAGCCAGCGGAGCAGGAAGCGGGCCGCCGCCTCGCGCTGCGGCAGGTAGAAGCCATGCGGCAGGTCGGCGTCGTTGATGTCGACGCGCTCGGGATACCCGAGCCGCGCGTAGAACACCTTCGCCTCGCGGAACAATTCCCACGTGCCCTCGATGTCGAACGTGGTGTCGCGCCGTCCGGCACAGATGAGCGTCGGCCTGGGCGCCCGCATGATCACGTAGTCGGCCTCGTCCATCCCGAAGGCGAGCTGGCCGAAAATGTTCTGCTCGGCGTCCTGCGCGCCGCTTTTGGAGATGAGGCGCCGGAACGTGGTCAGGTAGCAGGCCGGGGCCGCCGCCATGATCCGGTCGTCGAGGGCCATGAGGTACGACGTGAGCGTGCCGCCGCCGGAGTTGCCGGAGCAGCCGATGCGGTCGGGGTCGACCTCGGGGCGGCTCTGGAGGTAGTCGATCGCCCGCATGCCGTCCCAGATCCGGTACTGGGCGACGTTGCTGCCGAGGAGGATGCAGCCGACGCCGATGGCGGTGTGCTCCGTCGTGCAGAGATGCCGGACGCGCGGGTGCGGGACCGGCAGGTTCGGTGCGGCCTGGAAGTGCGTATGCTCGCGCTCGAAGTCGAGCATCTGGTAGCGCTCGCCCTGGCCGATCGTGTCGTAGCACAGCGCGACGACGCCGTTCCTCGCGAGGAGGATGCACATGCTCTGGTAGGCCGCCGCCGCCTTGCCGTCGTGGCTGTGTCCGCAGGGCACGATCACGCCGGGGTGCGGGCCCGCCCCGTCGGGAAGGTAGAGACTCGCCGTGACGTGATGCCGCGGACGACTCGCGAAGATCACCTTTTCGACGCGGTATCCCCTGCCCTCGAGGCGGCCAACGGTCCGTGCCTCGAGCGGCGTGCGCTCGGGCAGCCCGCCGAGCTGCCGGAGGAAGAACGCGCGACGCTCGTCCTGCCACGCGGTGAGCTCGGCACTGGTGCGCAGCGCCGCGAGCCGGGTGCGCCGCTCGTCGTCGTACCGCTCCAGCCGTCGCACGAGCCAGCGCTCGAGCTGCCGACCCGGCGCGATCCCCTCGGGTGACGCCGTGAGCACGGTGAGGTCGTCGTCGGCGGCTGCGACACGGGCCGCGACGGCCGACCACGTCGTGACGGCGACCACGAGCGGGAGGGCCAGCCGATGCGTCCGGGCGGTCGAGGTCATCGGGTGTCGCCGCCGGTCACGGCGTCCTGCGCGATCCCGCTACCATACCACCCGCCCCCGACGTCCGTGCTCCACGTTCGGCGAGCACGCGCGGGCGGTCGCTTCCGACACCCACACGAGGTGAACCACCGATGCACGGCATCCTTTTTCCCGCCCTCTCGTGCGTTGCCTGCGCGGCGGTCGCCGGACGGCTCGACGCCGCCACCGTCGAGCTGCCCGCGACGATGGACAACTCGATCGTGATGGTGGACGGTGAGTGGAACGACAACGCGGGTGGGGCGGGCCGCATTCGCATCAAGGGCAACCAGCACATCGTCGCGATGGCCTTCGACACGGCGGCGGTCGCCGGGCGACGGGTCGAGAAGGCCACGCTCGTCTGCCACCAGGGGGCGGAGACGATCGCCGGCGTCACGATCTCGACGATCGCCGCGGCCTGGGACGAGCACGCCTCCACCGCCCTCACCGCCGGCCGCGATGGCCTGGCCGGCTGGGGCTACACGGGCGGTCGCTTTCCGGCCGTCTGCGGCGGCAATGCGTTCACACTCGTGCACCGCTCGACCTCGCAGCTTCGCGACGGCCGGTATCACTGGGAGGTGCCGCCCGACATGGTGCACGCGCTGGCCCTCGGCGTCGCCCATGGGCTCGCCATCCACGAGCATGACGCCGACTACGGTCGGAATCCGACGATCCTCTCGCGCGAGCAGTCGGGCAAAAAGCCGGTGCTCATCGTCGAGGTCGGCGCGGGGGCCGACGAGAGCGCCGAGCCTGCCGGGCGCCCCACCATCGTCGAATCCGGCCTCGCCTCCGCCGTGCTCGAGGTCACGGCTCCGGCGAACGGCTTCGCGTACGAGGTCACCGTGGGAGGCCGACGCATCGGCCAGCACAACGTGCCGCTTGTCCGGCCGGGTGGCGTCCAGCGCATCCTCGTGCGCGATCTTCCTGCGGAGGTAATCGGTGCCGAGCGCCACGACGTGGAGATCGTGACGCTGAGCCGCACGGGGGCCCGCTCGCGGCCGGCGACGTTCACCGGCGCGCTGTTCCGCAGACGACCGCCGAGCCTCGAGTCGGCGCTCGGCGACGCCCGGGCGACGGACACTCGGCGTCTGGGATGGCCCCGCGTCGCTGCGGCAACCGGCGAGGCGCTCTCGGGCATCGACGTGATCCCCGTCACCGACAAGTACGACGCCTCCGGGGCGCCCGTGGGGGAACTCCCCGCGGACTATCGTGTCGACAACGCGATCTTCGACGGCCGCGAGGTCGGCCTTCAGGCGGCGGCCGGCGAGGTCGTCGGCTTCCAGGTGCTCCTGCGTGGCTCCGGCGCGGTCTCGGTGGTCGCCCCGTTCCATGAGACGGGATGGCGCGTCGATCTCCATGAGGCTCGGCCGGTTCCCGCGCAGGGGCGGCTGATCCCCGATCCGCTCGTCCCGCTCCCGACGCCGCGACCACTGCGGCCCGACGCCGACACCATCGTCGTGGCCGATGTGTTCGTGCCTTTCGACGCACGTGCCGGGATCGTGCACAGCGCGCTGACGCTCTCGGATGGACGACGGCTGCCCGTCACGGTGGAGGTGCTGCCCTGGGCGCTGCCGCGGCGGGCCACGTTTCTCTGCGAGATGAACAGCTACGGCCTGCCGGACCGGGTGGAGGAGTACGAGTCGCTCCAGCGCGTCGCGTACGACCACCGCACCCACGTCAACATCCTCCACTACTCGCACGGCACCGCGGCGCCCGGCGCCCGCAAGAGCCAGCTCGACATGCGGCTGCGTTCGGGCCGGCGGATGGACAACCGCCGCTACGACGCCATCGAGCCGGGCGCGAAGGCCGGGTTCTGGGACGATTTCGCGGAGGCGTTCGGCCCGCTGCTCGACGGCAGCCTGTTCGCCGACGGGCATCGGGGGCCCGTGCCGGTGCCCGGCTTCTATCTCACGTTCCACGAGAGCTGGCCGCTCAACTGCCGCGCGTATTTCGATGGCGAACCCGACGCGTACGAGGCGTTTCGCGCGACGCCCGAGTATGCCGGCACGTGGGTGGCGATCCTCGAGGACTTCACGCGCGAGGCGGCGCGACGCGGCTGGACCGACGCGGGCTTCCAGGTGTATCTCAACAACAAAGGGTCGCTCGACGACCCGAAGAAGTCCCCCTGGATCCTCGACGAGCCGACGAGTTTCTGGGACTACCGGGCCCTCTCCTACTACGGTGGGCTCGCCGACCGGGGCCGCGCCGCCGTGCCCGACGTGCGGGTCGATTACCGGATCGACATCTCGCGTCCCGAGTTCTGTCGCGGGCAGCTCGACGGTCGTCGTGATCTCTGGGTGGTGTCGTCCGCGGCCTTCGCCACCCACCGCCGCCTCGTCACCGATCGCATGGCGGCGGACGGGCTCGAGGCCTGGGTGTATGGCACGGCGAACCACGTCCACGACTCGAACCGGGCGATCGAGGCGTGGGTGCTCGACGCGTGGACGAGCGGCGCGAGCGGGATCGTGCCCTGGCAGACCGTGGACAAGTCGGGACGTGCCCTCACCGAGGCCGATCAGCTCGGCCTCTTCATCTTCGATCGTGACGCCGACGGGCACACGAGCGTGCGCCACTCCCTGCGGCTCAAGGCGTTTCGCGAGGCGGAGCAGCTCGTCGAGCATCTCGCGCTGCTCGAGGCGCGGCTGGGCTGGGTGCGCGAGGAGACCCGGGCCTTCGTGCGGCACCACGTCGATCTGGCGGGCTCCGTCGCGCAGGCGGACGCCGATGACGCCGGGACACCCGGCTTCGCCGCGCTCTCGGCGACTCGGCTGGCAACCCTGCGGGAGGCCACGCTCGATCTCCTGCGGCGCGCTCCCGCGACGGCGGCGGAGCAGTGAGCGATCAGCGGGGGGAATGACGGCTGCGTCCGGCGTCCGTGGAGCACCGGCTCGGGGGCGGCAAAAGTCTCCTCGCTGTGGCCGAGGCGGCCAAACGCTCGTCGAGCGTTCGCCGACCCCCTCCGCCTCCCCGAGCGGACCGTGACCGTCTCGTTCCAGCAGAGCCGAACCTGCTTCAGGTCGAGGCGGGAGTGAGCGGGATCGCGGCTGGGGACAGGCTAGTGTCGCACGCGGTTCCCTCCCAGAACTGCCGCGCGTCCTCGACGGCCTGATGCCCACCGGCCGCGGCGCCGGTGACGAGCGGGCCGGTCCATCTGCCCGCCCCGCGTCCGACGGCGACGACCGGCAGGGTCACCGTGAATCCGACGATCGCGCCCCCCGCATAGACCGTCTCTCCGAGCGCACGGCCCACCTCGCTGAAGCTGCTGCGACGCAGCCGCACCGCCGACGGCTCGATCGCCGCCACCTTGCCCTCGTCGCGCAGACGCCGCTCCTGGAAGAAGCGCACGGCAGCCTCGCCGGCGATCCGCACGAACGTGCGATCGCCGATGAAGCCGCTCATGCCGCCGATCACCGGGATGCGGCTGACCAGCTCGTCGGCCAGCTCGTCGGCCAGCACGTCGCGGCCGGCGGCGGCGGCGATCTCGTCGACATCGAGGCCGGCCGCGTCCGGGGCGTCGAGGGCCGCATGCATCCGCTCGAGCACGGCGTTGCGTCGCGACGACGTCTCGACGAGTGCGAGTTCGAGCACGTCGAGGAGGACCGCCCGGTCGAGCGGTCGATCGAGCGGATATCCGTAGCAGCGGCCGACGCGAGTGATCGTCGCCATGGCGGTGACGAGCTGGAAGGGGAGTCGCCCGACGAAGGCGCTGCGGAGCTGCCGGATGAGCAGGCCCCGACTCGCACTGATCCGCTCCGCGTTGCGAATGGCCTGCGCGGCGAGATCATCACACGCCTCGAGGGGCATGGTCCGACGGTTCCGGATGTCGTGGTCCGGGTCCGCCTTCATGTCAGACCCACGGCCGGTCTTCGTGTCGGCCAGGCGATTGAGGAGATGGATCGCCTGCCGCACCACCTCGCTCGGCACGACGCGCTTCACGCCCCATGAGATGGGCAGCGCGACGAGCTCGACCGCCTGGGTCAGGAGGCTCGGCTCCGTGCTCTTCCACCGCGCGATCTGCTCGACCTGTTCCGCCTCGTAGGGCGTGATCGCTCGGCCGCTCCGGTCGGTGTCCGGCATCGATCCGTTCGTATCGTGGGGGGCGTGGGGCATGACGGTGACTCGGCGGTGGTGGACGGCCGGGCGGGATCGCGGCACGAAGCCGCGAGACGCGTGGACGTGAGTCTACCCAGGCGGCGTGCCGCCCGGAGACGACTCCGGGACCTCGGGGGCAGTTTGCTACGCTTCGCTTCCTTCCTCCCGAGACTCCTGCCTCCGAGCCCGACGCCGAGATGACCGAACTCGCCAAGCAATACGACCATCGGGCGGCCCAGGCGCGCTGCCGTGCCCTCTGGGACGCCGGCCGCGTCTGGCATGCGGAGCCCGAGCCGCCCGGGACGGCCCGCACGCGGCCGGTGTTCTCGATCGTCATCCCGCCGCCCAACGTCACCGGAGCGCTGCACCTGGGCCATGCCCTCAACAACACGCTCCAGGACATTCTCGTGCGGGCCCGTCGGATGCAGGGCTGCCTCACGCTCTGGATGCCCGGCACCGATCACGCGGGGATCGCCACGCAGGCCGTCGTCGAGCGGCGACTGCTCGAGGAGGAGAAGCTCTCGCGCCACGACCTCGGTCGCGACGCGCTCGTGCAGCGGATCTGGGCGTGGAAGGAGCAGTACGAGCGACGCATCCTCGGGCAGCTCCGCGACCTCGGCGCGTCCTGCGACTGGGACCGCACGCGGTTCACGCTCGACGAGCGGTGCGCGGCGGCCGTCCGCGAAGCCTTTCTCCGCCTGTTCAGGCAGGGGCTCGTGCGCCGCGGCAAGCGGCTCGTGAACTGGGACACGTTCCTGCAGACGGCCGTCAGCGACGACGAGGTCTTTCACGAGGAGGTGAAGGGGCACTTCTGGCACATCCGCTACGACGTCATCGAGCCGCGGCCGGGCGAGCCCGCGAGCGTGACCGTGGCGACGACCCGGCCCGAGACGCTGCTCGGCGACACGGCCGTCGCCGTGCATCCCGCGCCGGCGGCCGCGCTCGACGCGGCGGAGCGCGAGATGCGCGCGAAACGGTCCGCGGCGCCTGCGAAGGAGCAGGCTGCGCTCGACGCCGCGCTCGACGACCTGGCGGAGCGGCGTCGCGACCTGCTCCCGGTGCTCGAGACGCTCGCGGCGATGGCCCGCGACGGGCGGCAGGTGCGACTGCCGCTGCTCGGCCGCGGGATTCCGCTGGTCGCCGATGAGTGGGCCAAGCCCGAGATGGGCAGCGGCTGTGTGAAGATCACACCCGCCCACGATCCCAACGACTACGACGTGGGCCGCCGCCGCGCGCTCGCCATGATCAACATCCTCAACCCGGACGGCACGCTCAACACGGCGGCCGGTCCCTACGTCGGGCTCACGATCCGCAAGGCGCGTGAGCGCGTGGTGGCCGATCTCGAGGCGGCCGGCCAGCTCGAGCGGGTCGAGGACCGGGTCATCGACCTCGCGCACTCCGATCGTTCGAAGACGCCGATCGAGCCCTACCTCGCCGACCAGTGGTTCATCCGGATGGAGGAGCTCGCGCAGCCGGCGATCGACGCCGTGGCCGGCGGGCGGATCCGGATCGTGCCGGAGCGCTACGCGAAGGGCTACCTCGACTGGCTCTCGGAGAAGCGCGACTGGCCCGTGAGCCGCCAGCTCTGGTGGGGGCATCGGATTCCGATCTGGCACGTGGAGCACGTGCCCGAGTCGGCGCTCGAAGCGGCCTTCGCGGGCCGCGACGACGTGGCGTGGCAGGCCGCGGGTGACGACGGCTGGTTCGTTTGCACGAGCCGCGAGACGCTCGGCGTGGACGCGGTGGCGGGACGGCCCCTCGTGCAGGATCCCGACGTGCTCGACACGTGGTTCTCCTCCGCGCTGTGGCCCCACTCGACGCTCGGCTGGCCGGTGGCGACGGCTGAGCTCGCGCGGTTCTATCCGACGACGTCGCTCGTCACGAGCCGCGACATCCTCACGCTCTGGGTCGCGCGGATGGTGATCATGGGCGTCTTCGACACCGGCGAGATCCCGTTTCGGGAGGTGTCGATCCACCCCAAGATCCTCGACCGCTACGGCGAGACGATGAGCAAGAGCAAGGGCAACGGCGTCGATCCCGTCGACGTCGTCGAGTCGCTCGGGGCCGACGCCCTGCGGTTCGCCCTGGCCGGGATGGCGACCGAGACGCAGGACGTGCGCATGCCGGTCGACTTCCAATGCCCCGCGTGCGGGCACCTGGTCGAACAGACGGTGCAAAACCGCACGAAGCCCCGGCTCGCCTGCCCGAAGTGCGCGGCGGCGTTCCGGACGCAGTGGGCGACGGCGGCGGCCGACCTCGCCCTGCCCCGCGGCCCGGCCCTGAGCGAGAAGTTCCAGGCCGGCCGCAACTTCTCCAACAAGCTCTGGAACGCCACGCGGTTCGTCCTCATGCACCTCGAGGGGTTTTCCGCCGGACGCCTCACGCGGGACGAGGTGCTCTCCGAGGCCCCGCTCGAGGACCGCTGGCTCGCCAGCCGGCTGGCGAGCGTCAGCCGCGAGGCCTCGCGGGCGATCGACGAGTATCGCTATGCGGAACTGGCGCGCGTGCTCTACGGCTTCGCGTGGGACGAGTTCTGCAGTGCGTACCTGGAACAGTGCAACTCACGGCTCGCCGACCCCGCGACCCGCGACCGCGCCCGCGGAATGCTGCTGCTCGGGCTCGACGAGATGGCCGCAGCCGGGGCACTGGAAGTCGACCGGCATCCGCACGTCCTGCGTCTCGGTCGCCATGCCGGCCAGGGCGAACCGGAGCGCGTCGGCACCGAGGGCGT
>JBJTBO010000461.1:0-6551 GCA_046091445.1 Planctomycetaceae bacterium
GGCGGATCACCGGTCGGGACGGCGGCCACGGCGCTGGCGGTGTCGTGCGAGGCGGGGAGGATGACGCGGGCCGGCGTGAGGCGCGTGTCGGCCGCCACGTCGCTCGATGACGGGAGCGAAGAGGTGTCGCGGCAGATCGAAGCGGTCGAGCAGGCCGAAGGCCCACCCGCCGGCGCGAGGATCGAAGCACTGTGTCGTCGTCGCGTTGGTGCGCTCGTTCGACCGTTCCCCGCAGAGCAGCCAGTGGAAGATGTCGGGGATCATGAGGAAGCGGTCCGCCGCGGCGAGGACGCTCGACCGCGCCTCGCGCATCGCGATGAGCTGATACAGGGAGTTGATCTCCATGAACTGGAGCCCGGTGGCGTCGAAGATCTCGGTGCGCGGCACGACCCGCTCGGCCGCGGCGAGCACGCCGCGGGTGCGCGGGTCGCGGTAGCAGACCGGGTTCGCGAGGAGGTCGTCGTCGGCGCCGAGGAAGCCGAAATCGACCCCCCACGTGTCGACGCCCACGCTCGTCACCGCCCCTCCGTGCCGGTCACCCGCGCGTCGCAGTCCTTCGACCACCTCCTGCCAGCGCCTCGGCAGATCCCAGCCGAGCCGGCCGCCGAGCGGAACCGGACCGTTCTCGAACCGGTGGATCTCCTCGAGTTCGAGCAGCCGGCCGTCGAACGTGCCCGCCACCACCCGGCCCCCCGAGGCACCGAGATCGACCGCCAACGCCACGCTGCGCGCCATGCCGAGATGCTCCGCGGAAGGCCTCCGCGCCACGCGGTTGCCGGCGGCCATTGTTCCCGATTTCGAGCGGCTGGGGAGGGTCGCCCGCGGCGGCGGCGCAAGGCAGCGAAACGGCGCCATGCCGGCCCCTCCAACTGCGCCGCCCGCATGCCCCGGGTCGATGGAACACGGAGGGTGGCTTATTCTCTTGGAATCCCACCCCACCTGCTCCGGAATCCTCATGGCCGACGGTGACCCCGCCACGATGCCCGCCGAGGCGCCGGCCGTGTCGCCCGCAGTCCGTGAGAGTCTCGCCCGGGCGAGCCGCGAGCTCGAAACGGCGACACCGCCCGAGATCGTCCGCTGGGCCGCGGACCGCTTCGGCCCGAAGCTCACGATGGCGACGGCCTTCGGTCCGGAGGGGTGCCTGATCCTGCACTGGATCGCATCCGTCGCCCCGCAGACGCACGTCTTCAATCTCGACACGGGATACCAGTTTCCGGAGACGCTCGACCTGCGGGAGCGGATTCGTCAGCGGTACGGGATCGACGTCGTGCTCGAGCGTCCGGAGCTCGCGGTGCCCGACTACGAGCAGCTCCATGGCGGCCCGATCTACCGCACCGACCCCGACCGCTGCTGCGGGGATCGCAAGCTCGCCGTCATCCGCCGCGTGCTCGATCGATTCGATGCCTGGATGAGCGGCATCCGCCGCGACCAGAGCCCCGACCGGGCCGCCGCCCCGATCGTCGGCTGGGACCACAAGTTCGGCGTCGTGAAGGTCTCGCCGCTGGCCAACTGGACCAAGGCGATGGTGTGGGACGCGATCGTGCGGGAGGACGTGCCCTACAATCCGCTTCACGACAAGGGCTACGTGAGCATCGGCTGCCAGCCCTGCACCCGGGCCGTCGGCGCCGACGAGGACGAGCGCGCGGGACGCTGGAGCGGCACGGCGAAGACCGAGTGCGGTCTTCACAGCCGGGGCTGAGCATCGGCTACGCGTGGCCGAGGAGCCAGGCGAGCAGCCCCTTCTGCAGATGCATGCGGTTGGCGGCCTCCTCGACCACCACGCTCTGCGGGCCGTCGATCACCGCGTCGGTCACCTCCTCGCCACGGTTGGCGGGCAGGCAGTGCATGAAGAGCGCGTCGGGGCAGCAGGCCATGAGCGCCTCGTTGACCTGGAATGGCGCCAGCGCCTGCCGTCGTGCGGCCCGCTCGCCCTCCTGGCCCATGCTCGTCCAGACGTCGGTGTAGACCACCGCCGCATCCCTCACCGCGGCCCGCGGGTCGGTCGTCTCGGTGATGTCGGCCCCGGGCAGGATCGTCCGCAGGTGGGCCCGGAAGGCGTCGCTGAACTGGTAGGCCGGCGGCGCGGCGAGCACGAACCGCATGCCGAGCTGCCCGCAGACCACGGCGAGCGAGCGGGCCATGTTGTTGCCGTCGCCCACGAAGGCGAGCGTCAGCCCGGCGACGCGCCCGACGTGGCGCCGGAGCGTGTAGATGTCGGCGAGGGCCTGGCAGGGATGGCAGTAGTCGGACAGGCCGTTGACGACGGGCACCGTCGCGACGGCGGCGAGCTGGACGAGCGTCTCGTGGGCGGTCGTGCGGCAGACGATCGCATCGACGTACTGGCTGAGCACCCGGCCGAAGTCGGCGATGCTCTCGCGGGTGCTCGCGAAGCCGGTGTCCTTGCCGAGGAAGAGGCTCGACCCGCCGAGATGGGCCATCGCCGCCTGGAAGCTGACCCGGGTGCGCAGGCTCGGCTTCTCGAAGAGCAGCCCGAGGACGCGTCCCGGCAGCAGGGCGTCGCGCCGGCCGGCGTCGTGCTTCTCCTGGAGGTCGCGGGCGACCGCGAACACCGCCTCGATCTCGGCCGCGCTGAGATCCTCCGGGACGACGACGTGGCGCATGCAACCCGGTCCCTTCACGCCGGCACCGACTGCCGCGAGGCCTCGGCACATTCCAGGATCGCCGCGGCGAGTCGGTCGCACCCCTCGTGCGCCTCGGCCTCGGAGAGCGTCATGGCCGGCAGGAGGCGGATGACATGGCCCTGCGTGCAATTGACGAGCAGCCTGCGATCGAGGCAGGCCTGCACGACCGCCGCGCCTTCGAAGTCGAGGTCGACACCGACCATCATGCCGAGCACGCGGACGTCGCGCACGGCGTCACACGAGGCCTGCAGCGCGGTCAGCCGGTCGCGAAACACCCCCGCCACCCGCTCGACGTGGTCGAGCAGTCCCTGCTCCTCGATCATCCGGATCGCGGCGATGCCCGCGGCCGCGGCGACGGGGTTCCCGCCGAAGGTGGCCGCGTGCATCCCGGGACGGAGGTGCCTCGCGAGATCCGTGGTCGCGAGGATGGCGCCGCCCGCGACGCCGGCACAGAGGCTCTTCGCCAGCGTGATCGCGTCGGGCACGACGTCGAAGTGCTGGTAGCCGAACCAGCGACCCGTGCGACCGCAGCCACACTGCACCTCGTCGAAGACGAGCACGAGATCATGCTCGTCGGCGAGTCGGCGGAGGCCCTGGAGAAAGCCGGCGGGAGCGGGCACGACGCCCCCCTCACCGAGGATGGGCTCGACGAGGATGCCCCCCGTGCGATCGTCGATCAGCCGTGCCACGGCCTCGAGATCGCCGTGCGGCGCGTACTGGAAGCCGGGCAGCATCGGCCCGAGACCCTCGTGGTACTTCGGCTGGGCCGTGGCCGACACGCTCCCCATCGTGCGACCGTGGAAGCCGCCGGTGAACGTGATGATCTTGTACCGCTGCCCGTTCGTCCGCAGCCGCACGAGCTTGATCGCGGCCTCGTTGGCCTCGGTGCCCGAGTTGCAGAAGAAGGCCTGCCCGCCGAAGGACCGCTCGGAGAGGAGCCTCGCCCATTCCCCCTGCTGCTCGATGTACCACGTGTTGGGAACGTGGACGAGCTTCGCCACCTGCTCCTGAACCGCACGCACCACCGGCTCCGGGCAGTGGCCCAGCAGGTTGCAGCCCCAGCCCGGGAACAGGTCGAGGTACTCCGTGCCCTCGGCATCCCAGACCCGCGAGCCCGAGCCGCGCTCGAGGCAGACCGGAAAGCGGCGGTAGTTCGGCACGACGTAGCGGGCGAACGTGTCGACGACGGCCTGGGTCTTCGGGCCGACGACGTGGGCCGACTGATCGATGGTGGCCATGACGAAAGTCTCCGGGCGGTGGCTCGTGCTGCGGCGGGCTGGGATGCCGGGATCGGGGGACGGGCGGCGCCGGTCGTGTCCGGGTGGGCGGTGTGCGGATCAGCCGACCGCCGCGGCGACACCCGCCGCGACCGCCGGGCTCGTCGCGCCGTCCCGCACCAGTTCGGTGCCGACGCCGCTGGTCGTGTAGATCTCGAGGAGCAGGGCGTGCCGCATCCTGCCATCGATGATGTGGATCTTCTTCACGCCCTGGGCGAGCGTCTCGAGGCATCCCTCGATCTTCGGGATCATGCCCGAGGCGATGGTGCCGTCGGCGATCAGCCGCCTCGCCTCCTCCGCCGACAGCGAGTGGATGAGGCTCTCCGGGTCG
Source organism: Planctomycetaceae bacterium (assembly GCA_046091445.1). Lineage (GTDB taxonomy): Bacteria > Planctomycetota > Planctomycetia > Pirellulales > UBA1268 > QWPN01. Next base: position 4,251 of record JBJTBO010000461.1, read on the forward strand.
GCCACGTCCCGCAGCACGCCGGGGATGTCGGAGAGCACCACGAGCTTCTCCGCCCCGATCGCGGCCGCGACCGCGGTGGCGGCCGTGTCGGCGTTGACGTTGAGCTTCTGGCCGTCCGCCGTGATGGCCATGGAGGGGATCACCGGCACCTGCCCGGCGTAGGTGAGGTTGTCGATCGTGAGCCGGTCGACCCGCGTCACCTCACCGACGTGCCCGAGGTCGAGCGACTCGCCGGCCGGCCCGGTGAGCGCGAGCCGCTCGCCGAAGAGCACGTTGGTGGTGCTGAAGTTGAGCGGCATCGCCCGCCCCCCGTATTCCTCGATCCGCGCCGCCAGGTCGTGATTCACCTCGGTGGCGAGCACCCGTTCGACGATCGCGAGCGTCGCATCGTCGGTGTACCGCCGACCCTGCACCCAGCGTGGCTCGATGCCGGCCGCGTCCATCGCCCGACTGATCGCCTTGCCGCCGCCGTGCACGACCACCACCCGCATCCCGAGCGTCGACATGAAGACGATGTCGAGGAGCAGGTGCCGCAACGAGTCGGGATGCTCGGCGACGCTGCCGCCGAGCTTCACGACCGTGGTGGTGTCACGGAATCGCCGGATCCAGCCGAGCGCCTCGATGAGCGTGTCGGCCTTCTGGATCGCCTTCTTCTGGGCGGTCGTCAGCGCCGGCACTGCGGGGCCGGCGGCCTGGCCGGGCTTCTCGGACGTGGCGGACACGGGCGGCACGATCCGTGCGCGGGGAGGGCGTCTCGGGAAACCCACGATTCTATGCACGGCGACGTCGGCGGAAAATGGCGGCCGAAACCGGTCGCCGGCAGGCGATGCTCCCCGTCGCGGACGGCGGCGCCCGCCGCGACCGCCGAGCGGGGTTCGCCGCACGCGGCCGTCTATACTCGCGGCATGAACCGCGTCCCCGAACTCCTCGCGCCGGCCGGGGACCGCGCGTGCATCACCGCGGCGATCGAAAACGGCGCCGACGCCGTCTACTTCGGGCTCGACACGGGCTTCAACGCCCGTGCCCGCGCGGAAAACATCGCGCTCGACGAGCTGCCCGACGTCATGCGGCTGCTGCACCGACGCGGCGTGAAGGGCTACGCGACGCTCAATACGCTCGTCTTCACCGGCGAGCTCGCGGCGTTCGCCCGGACGGTCGCCGCCGTTGCGGAAGCGGGCGTCGATGCCGTGCTCGTGCAGGACGTCGGGGCCGCCCGGCTCGCCCGGGAGATCTGCCCCGACCTGCCACTGCACGCTTCGACCCAGATGACGCTGACGAGTGCCGAGACGATCCGCCTGGCCGAGGATCTCGGCTGCGAGCGGGTCGTGGTGGCCCGCGAGCTCTCGATTGCCGAGATCACGGCCATCGCGCGCGAGACGACGATGCCGCTCGAGGTGTTCGTGCACGGCGCGCTCTGCGTGGCCTACTCGGGTCAATGCCTCACGAGCGAGTCGCTCGGCGGTCGCAGCGCGAATCGCGGCCAGTGCGCGCAGGCCTGCCGCCTGCCCTACGCGCTCGTCTGCGATGGTGCGGAGGTCGATCTGGGCGAGCGGACCTACCTGCTCTCGCCCCAGGACCTCGCCGGCTTCGCGCTCGTGCCGCAGCTCGTGGCGGCCGGCGCGGCGGCGCTCAAGATCGAGGGCCGGCTCAAGACGCCCGACTACGTCGCCAACATCACGCGGCATTACCGGGAGGCGATCGACACGGCGCTCGCCGGGAGGCCGGTCGCCTTCACGCCCCGGCAGGTGGAGGAGATGGAGCTTTCGTTCTCGCGGGGCTTTTCCCCCGGCTGGCTCGAGGGCTGCGACCACAAGATGCTCGTGCCCGCGACCTCGAGCGCGAAGCGTGGCGTCCTGCTCGGACACGTGACGGGCGTGCGCGGCGGGCGCATCGCGGTGCGACTCGTCGCGGGGGTGAAGCGTGGCGACGGCGTGGCCTTCGAGGCCGGCGGTCCGGGCGACGCCCTCGTGGGCGGCCGCGTCCACGAGGTGTTCGCCGATCGCCGCTCGCTCACCGAACGGGTGGACGCGGGCGTCGTCGAGCTGGCCTTCGCCGCAGACGCGTTCGATCCGTCCGGCATCACGGTCGGCCGACGTGTCTGGAAGACCGACGACCCGGAGCTGACGAGCCGCCTGCGGAGGACCTACGCAGGCGACGTGCCGCGGCGACGCCGGCCGATCGATCTGCACGTCGTCGCGAGGGTCGGGGGTCCGGTCCGCGTCGTGGCCCGCCCTGCCGCCGGGCGGGCATGCGAGGTGTCGACGGCCGAGCCGTCGGGCGCCGCGACGAAGCATCCGCGCG
>JBJTBO010000462.1:0-8984 GCA_046091445.1 Planctomycetaceae bacterium
GTCGCGTGGTCGGCATCATCGCGCAGGAGACGCTCTGCGATTCGCTCACGGAGGTGGGGCACGAGGCGCGGGTGACGGTCGTGCTCGACCGCACGCCGTTCTACGGCGAGTCGGGCGGCCAGGTGGGCGACTCGGGGTGGCTCGAATGGCCTGGTGGCCGGTTCGAGGTCGTGGACACGCAGCGCACGGCATCCGCCGCAGGTGCCGAAGGATGCTTCATGCTCCACATCGGTCACCTGCGGGCCGGCACGCTCACGCTCGGTCATGACGTCACGGCCCGCGTCGATGCGCCGCGGCGTGCCGCGCTCCGGCGCGCCCACTCGGCGACCCACCTGCTCCATGCCGCCCTGCAGCGATTCCTCGGCACCCACGCGGTGCAGCAGGGGTCGAAGGTGGACGCCGACCTCCTGCGGTTCGACTTCTCCCATCCCTCGTCGATCGACCCGGACACGCTGACGCGAATCGAGGACATGGTCAACGACCGCGTGCTCGCGGCGGTGCCTGTGTCGGCGCGGCTGCTGCCGCTCGCCGACGCCCGTCACGAGGGGGCGATGATGCTCTTCGGTGAAAAATATCCGGACGTCGTGCGCATGGTGACGATGGACGGAGTGAGCCGCGAGCTGTGCGGTGGCACGCACGTCTCCAGCACCGGGCAGATCGGGCTCGTGCGGATCGTGGCGGAGGAGAGCGTGTCGGCGGGCACGCGCCGGATCACCGCCGTGACCGGCGCCCGGGCCGTCGAGCGGCTGCGTCAGGTGGAACGGACGCTCGCCGACACGGCCGCGACGCTCAAGGTGCCCGTGGCGGAGGTGCCGCAGCGGCTCGCCACGCTCCTGCGTGACCTGCGTGAGTTGAAGAAGGCGAAGCCGGCCTCGGCGCCGGCCGGCGTGTCACCGGATGACCTGCTCGCCTCCGCCGCCGACCTCGCGGGCACGCGCGTGGTCGTGGCCGACATGTGCGGCAGTGACGCCGGCGCGCTGCGGCAGTGCCTCGACCTCCTCCGCCGCAAGTGCAGCCCGATCGCCGTCCTGCTCGGGAGTGTCGAAGGAGACAAGGTGACGCTCGTGGCGGGCATCTCGAAAGAGCTCGAGGCGAGTGGACTCTCCGCCGGCGACTGGATCCGGGAGGCTGCGGCGATCGTGGGAGGGAAGGGGGGCGGCCGTGCCGACATGGCCCAGGCGGGCGGCAAGCTCGTCGACAAGCTCCCGGAAGCGCTCGAGGCGGCCCGTCGGTCGATCGACGCGCGGCTCACACGCTAGCTCTTCTCGTGGCGTACACCTCCAGGCGTGCGCATGCGACACCGCGTTGGCGCCGCGTGTCGCCGCTCGCACGCCCCCGCCCGGCATCACGCCTTGGCCAGCTGCTCGAGCGCCGCGAGGGCCGCGTCGTAATTGGGCTCCTCGGCCACCTCCTTGACGACCTGCGCATAACGCACGACGCCCTGGGCATCGAGCACGAACACGGCGCGGGCGAGAATCTTGAGCTCCTCGATGAGCACGCCCCAGCCGGTGCCGAACGACCGGTCCATGTAGTCGCTGCCGTTCTTCATCGCCGTGATCTGCTCGGCGCCGCAGAAGCGGTTCATCGCGAACGGGAGGTCGAGGCTCACCGTCACCGCGTGGATCCGATCGCCGAGGGAGGCCAGTCGCTGGTTGAACGTCTTCGTCTGTACCTGGCACACCGGCGTGTCGAGCGATGGCACGACGCTGATGAAGACCGGCTTGCCGAGCAGGTCGGCCTTGCGGATGTGCTGCATGCCGCCCGAGCCGTAGGAGGCGAGGTCGAAGTCGGGCGCGGCCGCACCGACCTTCAGCTCCTCACCCGCAAGCGTGAGTGGATTGCCCTTGAACGTCACCGCGCCGTGTCGTCCCATCGCCGGTTCTCCTCGCTCGCTGAAAGTCCGTGTGGTCGGCTTGCGGCCGTTCAGTCCACTTGACCGACGGCCTCGCGAGTCGCGGGCAGTATGCGCGGCGTGTCCGGCAAGGCAAGTCCGTAACGCGAAACCGCCGGACCGGTGCGCCCGGCGTCGCTGGCCTTGACCGGCGGGTGAGGCGTGGCCAAAAATTCTGTCGGCGGAGGGGGAATGCGGAGTCGCACGTCCCGGGCGCACGTCCCGGAATGGATCGCGCGGGTGCAGAAATCGGTTCGACGGTGGCCGGGAAGCATGGGCCGTGCCCGCCTTCCGGGTTCTCCGCACCGCCGGTCGAGTCAGGGGCGTCGTTCCAAGGGCGTCATGGAGGGTCGAGCAATGAGCGGCGATGGTGGAGGAACGGCGACGGACTGGGACGAAGCCGGGGCGATTCGCGTGGAGCGGGGGCCAGACTGGCTGTTCGTGGGCCTCGGACAGGGTGCGGCACGGCGAGACGACCTCGCCGAAGGTGTCTGCCGACTCGTGCAGGCGAGCATGGCTCATCGGGTCGTGCTCGAACTCGACGAGGTCGAGTCGATGGATGAGCGGCTCGCGGAGGCGATCGCGGCGATCGGCGCGCGGGTGCGAGAGGAGGGCGGCCTCGTGAGAATCTGCGGACTGTCGGACGCGAATCTCAGCCGGCTGCAGTCGGTATCGGCGGCGGCGCTGGTGCCCCACTTCGGCTCGCGCGTCGAGGCGGTCGTCGGGCATGACCAGCGAATCGGGACGCCGTGAACGTCATGCGGGCGGCCGGCCGATTCGCGCAGTTTTTCGGCCTCACGCTCCCGGCGGTCGCGATCGTGCTCGAACTCCAGCATGTCGTCAGCCTCGGCCAGATGCTCGTGATGCTCGTGGCGGCGGTATGCTGCTTCGGCATCGGGCGAATCCTCGAGTCCTACGCGTCGTGACAGGGGAAGAACGCCCACGTCCCGTCACGTCGGACGGCCGACGCGCGGCGAACGGGGGATGTCGCTCAGGTCGTCCTTCGGGTGACGAGTCGTCCAGCCGTGCTGCCGCCGCTGATCTTCACGCCGCTGTATCGACGGTATCTGTGGGGCGGTCGCCGATTCTCCACGTCGCTCGGAAGGCAGCTGCCCGATGGCGACGACTTCGCGGAGTCGTGGGAACTCGTCGATCATGGTGACGATCAGAGCGTGGTCTCGGCGGGTCCGCACGCGGGCCTGCCGCTCGGCGCCCTGGTGCAGGACCACGGCGCCGACCTGCTCGGACGGCAGGCACCCCAGCCGGGCTTTCCGCTGCTCTTCAAGTTTCTCGACGCCAATCGGGATCTCTCCGTCCAGGTGCATCCCGACGACGCGCGTGCCGCCCGACTCGCCCGGCCCGACCGTGGCAAGACGGAGGCGTGGTACGTCGTCGATGCCGAGCCGGGAGCGAAGATCTACGCCGGTCTCGCGCCGGGCGTCGATCTTCCGATCCTCGCGGAGGCGCTCCGCCACGGACGGTGCGACGAGGTGCTGCACGCCTTCGAGGCGCGGCCGGGAGACTGCGTGTTCATTCCGGCCGGAACCGTGCACGCGATCGGGGCCGGCGTGCTCGTCGCCGAAATCCAGCAGGCCAGCGACGTGACGTATCGTCTGCACGATTGGGGGCGCGTGGGAGCGGATGGGCGGCCCCGGGCGCTCCACATCGAGGCGGGGCTCGAGGCGGTCACGAGGTTCGGCCCCGTGAAGCCTGTGCGGCAGCCCACGCCCGCTCCCCGCGCCGCGCCGCGAGGCGACTCCGCACCGCCCCACGGGACACGGAGGCTCGTCACGAGCGAGTACTTCGTGTTTGACGAGGTGGCGGCGGACGGGGCCTGGTCGTGCGGTGGCGACGACTCGTGCCATTTTCTCGCCATCCTCGGGGGGCGCTGGTCGTGCGAGTCGGAGTGCGGTTTCGGACCGCTCGAGCGGGGACGTTGCGTGCTCCTCCCGGCCTCGGCGGGCCGCCGGACGTTTCTCACCCACTCCGATGACGCCTCTCCCGCCCGGGCCCTGCACGTCGCCCTGCCCTGACAGGGGCCTCGTGTCCGCCGGAAATCAGGCTGGCACCGGCTCGGGGGCGGTCCTATCGTCTCCCGCCCGCGGTCCGGTCTCCCGGAGACGTGTCGATGCCTCGTCGGAGCGTTCATGGAGCCCTCGTGCTTGGCGCGTGCCTGAGCGCCGCCGTCGTGTCGGGGTGCGCGTCGCTCGGGCGTCCCGAGTGGCTCGATCCGGGTCCGATCCGCAACCAGCGCCGTCGTGCCGTCCGCTTCGACCCGTTCATGCAGAACGACATCGGTCCGTCGACGCTTCGGGAGTACACGATCCTCGATGGCACCCGGCCGCGGGACTATGCGGAGCCCGTCGCGGAAGTGAATCGCCCGCGGTGGTGGTCCCAGCCGGTGCGCTGACGCCGCTCGACCGCGCGGTCGCCGCGTGTCACGTCGAGCGCCGGCGTCACGCCTTCGCGTGGCGCGTGTATGATCCCGCGTCGGCGGCGCCCCCGTGCGGTCCGCGTGCCGTCACGTTCGGGAGCCACGCCATGCCTTCTCCTCGTCCCGCGCCACACGGTCCCCGTCGCGGCCCTCCGCGTCGGCCGCCCGCCCATCGGCCGGGGGCCAGGCCTGCGACCGGCGTCGACCGACGGCGGGAGGACGGAGGCGAGCGGCTGCAGAAGGTGCTCGCGACCGCCGGCATCGGCAGCCGTCGGGCCTGCGAGGAGCTGATCACGGCGGGGCGGGTCGAGGTCGATCGCGCCGTCGGGACGCAGCTCGGGACGCGGGTCGATCCGGCCGCGCAGGAGATCCGCGTCGACGGGGAACGCCTGCCGCGGGTGCGACGGGTGGTGTACCTGCTGAACAAACCGGTGGGCGTGGTCACGACCAACTACGACCCGGCGGGCCGGCCTCGGGCCGTCGATCTTGTGCCCGCCGATCAGCGGCTCTTCGCGGTGGGCAGGCTCGACCGCACGAGCGAAGGTCTGCTGCTCCTCACCACCGACGGCGAACTGGCCAACCTTCTCGCGCATCCGCGGTACGGGGTCGAGAAGAAATACCTGGTGCAGGTCGCCGGCGTGCCCTCCACGGAGGTGCTCGACCAGCTGCGGCAGGGCGTGCGGCTCGCGGAGGGCGAGGTGCATGCGAAACGGGTCACGGTGCGGACGCACAACAAGCAGAGCACGGTGCTCGAGATGGTGCTCGACGAGGGGAAGAATCGGGAGATTCGTCGCATGCTCGCGCGACTCGGGCACAAGGTGCACCAGCTCAAGCGGGTCGCGATCGGCGGGCTCTCCCTCGGCAACCTGCTCCCCGGCCAGTCGCGGCCACTGGCGTGGACCGAGGTGGAGACTCTGCGCAAGGAGGCGCTCGCGGCGACCGCCGGCGAGCGCGGGCCCGTCAGGCCGATGCGCGCGGGGCGCGGCGACGGCGGCCGGCCACGGGGGCGGCGGCCCGGCGAGCGGCCTCGGGCCGTCGGACGTGGCGGCGGCGGGCCCCGCTTTCGGGACACGGCCCGCGCTGGAGGGACGTCACGCGGCGAGGAGGCCCGCGCGACGACGCGGCGGCGCACGAAGCCCCGACGGCCCGGCAAGGCATCGTCCTGGCGCAAGGAGCAGAAGCCCGGAACGAAGGCTGGCGGGGCCGAGACATGACCTGGACCGAGACCTGTGGCGGGCCCGCGGCGTACGAACGCGCGACGATCGTGGCGCACACCGCCATCGCCGAGAACATCTTCCGCATCCGGGTCGAATGTCCGGGCATCGCCCCACGGGCCCTCCCTGGCCAGTTCGCGATGCTCCGTCTCGCCGACCGCAGCGATCCCCTCCTGGCCCGGCCCCTCGCGTTCTACAACGTCGTGGATCCCGACGGCGGCGACCACCCGCGACAGGCCGACTTCGTCTACCTCCGTCACGGCAAGTTCACGACGGCGCTGGCTGGCATGCGGCCGGGTGACGACATCGTGATCTGGGGCCCTCTCGGCAACGGCTTCGATCCACCGCCGGTCGAGCGACTCGTGCTCGTCGCCGGTGGCATCGGCCAGACGGCGCTCCTCTGCCTCGCCCGCGAGCGATCGGGTCGTGCCTCGTTCGGCACGCCGCGCCGCACGGGGCCGGTCGCACGGCAGGTGACGCTCCTCTGGGGCGCGCGGCACGCAGGGAGCTTCGGCGACGTCGACGACTTCCGCTCGGCCGGGTGCGACGTGCACCTGGCCACGATCGATGGGTCGGCAGGGCACAAGGGCACGGTCGTCGATCTCATGGACGCCGTGCTGCGTGGCCCGGATGCCGGCACGATGCACGTGGCCTGCTGCGGGCCCGAGTCGATGATGGCGGCCGTCGCGGGCTGGTGCTCCGCGCGGGACGTCGGGTGCAGCGTGTCGCTCGAGGAGCCGATGGCGTGCGGCGTCGGCATCTGCTTCACGTGCGTGGCACGGGTGCGGGACGCCGCCGGGGGCTGGGACTATCGCCGCACGTGCGTCGAGGGGCCGGTATTTCCGGCGTCGTCCATCGTGTGGGGCCACGACGGTGGCGATGCCATCGCGCCGCGGCCGACGTGAACGTCTCGCGCGTTCTCAGCCGGCGGCGGTCGCCGTGCCGGCCGACTTCACACGCGCCGACAGCCGTGACTTGATCCGCGCGGCGCGATTGCGATGGATCGTGCCACCGGCTGCTGCCCGATCCGCCTGCTTCACGACGAGCCGAAAGCGCTCCTTCAGCGCCTCGGAGTCGTTCTGAGACAGGGAGTCGAGGAGCCGACGGACGGCGGTCTTGAGCGAGGACTTCACCGCCCGGTTGCGCTCGCGGTTGCGGAGGTTTTGGCGATGGCGCTTGCGGGCGCTGGCGGAGTGGGGCATGACAACGTTCCTGCCGGGTCGGCTTGACGGATCGGCTCGCACCAACGGCCTCGCACGAACATCGAGGCCGCGCCGACGATGGGTGGGGCGACGCCCGGTCAGGCGTCGGTTTCGCCGACCGCACTGTTATCGGTCACCGTTCCGAGTTTGTCCAGACGCGCCGCCACGTCGCGGTAGCCGAAATCGAGGGCCGCGAGCGCGGACAGGTGCTTGCGGGCGGCGTCGGGGTCTCCGAGTCCGCTGGCGAGGACTCCCGCCCGATAGAGGGCCCGCTTGCGCAGATCCGCCTCACGTTCGGTGAGGAGTTCGACCGCCGCTTCGTAGTTCCGCATGGCGAGTTCGTATTGCTTGATCTTCTGGAAGCATTCGCCCAGCTCCAACGACACGGCCCCCTTCCGTCGCGGGTCCTGGAGCACCTCCTGGAAGTGGCGGATCGCCTCGGCGTAGTTTCCGGCGGCTTTGAGCCGCATGGCGAGCTCGTACTTCCAGATCACGTTCTCGGGGTAGCGGGCGGCCCGCGCCGCGTAGATGTCGATCTCCCGCTTCGCCTGCGCGGTCTTCAGTCTCTCCACCGTCGCCCGCGCGTCCGCCGAATCGCCCCCCTCGAGGCGCTTCTCCGCCATGAGTACCTTGTGGCGACCCCAGCGGAGGTGCCGGTCCTCGACGTGCTCCTGAATCTTGAGGTCGTTGCCGGACGCGGCGAGGGCCGCGGCCAGAACCTGCTCCGCCTCGTCCATCGACACGTCGCGCTCGAGCAGGTCGGCAAGCTCGAGGTAGGGATCGATCACGGCCGGCTGCTCCGCGATCTGCTTCCGCAGGGCCGCGACGCGCTCCACCGCGGAGACCGGCCCCTCGGGCGCGGTGGGCGTCGGGGCGGACCCGACCATCGCCTGGCGTCCGACGAGTCCCTTGCCGGCGGCGATCGTCTTGTCGACCTGAAGGCGCGCGATCTCGCGTTCCGCCTCCTCGCCGAGCCCCTTGAGATCCTTGATCCGCACCCAGCAGGCAATCGCCTGGTCGAACTCCCCGTTCGACGCCAGGAAGGCGGCACAGGCGCGGTTCACGTCGGGATCCTTGGGCGACGCATCGAGCGCCGCCTTCAGGTAGGTGCGCTGTGCGTCGCTCATCGCGAGATTGCCCGCGGCCTCGGCCATCGCGAGCAGGCAGCCGTGGTCGTACGGATTCGCCCGCAGCGCGTCGACGCCGTGGTGGATCGCCTCGCGCCACTGCCCCTTGGTGGCGAACTTCTTGAGTCCGCCCTTGCCGCTGCCGCCCCCCCACAGCGTCGCGATGCCGCCAGCCTTGCGGGCACCGAACTTTTGCTTGATCGCGTTGATCAGGAACTGGGCGTAGACCGCGCTCGCCGGATCGCCACGCACGCACATCGAGAACATCTCGATGGCGTAGTCGAGATTGGGCGGCTTTCCCTCGAGCGCCTGGGTGCCCCGGGAGTGGCACTGCGACAGCCGGGCGCGCTCCGCCGGGGACAGGGCTCGCGTGGGCCCCGAACCGGCGGCACCGCCGGTGCCCGGACTGGCAGTGGACTCGTTCGACATCGTGCGACACGATACGGGAACCGGAGGATCCTTCACCCCAACCCGGCCCTCCGGCCAGGCCCGCGTGCCGCCGGTCCTGCACGCGTCGCAGGCCGCAAGTGTAGTGTGGCCTGGAGCCCGGACCAACACGGGCCCCGACCGGCCGGACGCGACCCATGATGCCAGTGGACGACCATGCGACGGCAGCCGGAGCGGGTCGGATCGTCTTCGTCGGTGCGGGTCCGGGGGCCGCGGACCTCCTGACCGTGCGCGGCGTCGACGTGCTGCGTCGCGCCACCTTCGTCGTCCACGACACGCTCGTGCCTGCCGCGGTGCTCGCGCTCGCCGCCGATACCGCGGAGCGGCGGTGCGTGACCAGCGCCACGTCGGCGGACGTCGATCCCGGCACCGCCACGGGGCTGCTGCTCGTCGAGCTCGCGCGCCGCGGTGGCCTCGTCGGCCGGCTCCATGGCGGCGACCCCCGCGTCTTCGCCCGGCTGGCCGAGGAGCTTGCCCCGCTCCGGCAGGCCGGCATCCCGTTCGAAATCGTGCCGGGTGTCACCGCGGCGCTGGCGGCGGCGGCGGCGGCGGCCATGCCATTGACGAGCCGATCGTCCGCATCGAGCCTGACGATCCTCACCGGCCACGAGGCCGATGCGAAGGCGTCGGCGGCGGACTTCGCCACGATCGCCGCGCTGCCCGGCACCC
>JBJTBO010000463.1:0-2266 GCA_046091445.1 Planctomycetaceae bacterium
AGTGGCAGGCGGGGGCGAGGTCGGCCCGGCCGCCCTCCCAGCGCAGGCCGCGCCGCGTGTAGAGCTCGTGGAGCGTGTTGGCGCCGGCGGCGTTGATGACGGCCAGGCGCGGCACGCGGTCGATGAGGCCGATCTTTCGCAGTTCGGCGAACGCCTTGCCGAAGGCGCTCGAGTTGCCGAGGTTGCCCCCGGGCACGACGATCCAGTCGGGGGGCTCCCAGCCGAGCGACTCGAGCACCCGGAACATGATCGTCTTCTGCCCCTCGAGTCGGAACGGATTGACGCTGTTGACGAGGTAGATCCCGAGCTTGCCCGAGACCTCCTTGACCCGCGCCATCGCGTCGTCGAAGTCCCCCGCGATCTGGATCGTGAGCGCGCCGTAGTCGAGCGCCTGCGAGAGCTTGCCGTACGAGATCTTGCCCGAGCCGATGAAGATGATGCCCCGCATCAGCCGCGTGACGGCGCAGTAGACCGCCAGCGACGCGCTCGTGTTGCCGGTCGAGGCGCAGGCGGCACGCCGGGCCCCGATCATGCGGGCGTGCGTGAAGGCCGCCGACATGCCGTTGTCCTTGAACGAGCCGGACGGATTGAGCCCCTCGTACTGCAGGAAGAGCCGGCCGGGCCGCACGCCCGTGTAGGCGGCGACGCCGTCGGACGGGGGACACATCGTCTGCCCCTCGCCGATCGTGACGACGCTCTCCCGCGGCGCGAACGGGAGCAACTCGTGGAAGCGCCAGACGCCGCTGAAGGCGAGCGGATCGCTGCGGCGCATCCACTTCCGCTCGAAAAACTCGAACGAGTTGGGCGGCCGCAGCCGGTCCCAGTCGTACTCGACGTCGAGCAGGCTGCCGCAGGACGGACAGGACGTGAGGACCTCGTCGACCGAGAACGTGGCGCGGCACGCCGGCGCGATGCACTGCTGGAACGCGAGGTCGGTGCGGGCGGCGACGGCCAAGAAATCGTTCTCCGCACTCGCCCCACTCAAGGACAGCGAACGCCCGTGTCGGATGGGCGAAACCCACCGATCACCGAAAGGTAGGTCATCGTTCTCGGGGCAGCAAGCCGCGATCGGACCCCCTGATCGAACCCGCGCGACTGCCAGTTTGACAGCCTGCGTGAGAGGGGGATATTATGTCCAGCGGTGTTGGGCACGTGGCGGCGAGGCTCTGACTCACCATGAAGACGATGAAAGCGGCCGAACTGCGGGAGTTCAAGGCCTCACTCGAGGCGCTCCGCGCTCGGCTCCGGGGCGACGTCGAGACGATGGCGGAGGCCGCGCTCCGGCACGCCAACGGCCACCTTTCCACGATGCCGATCCACATGGCCGACATCGGCTCCGACGCCTTCGAGCAGGAGTTCACCCTCAGCCTGATGGCCAACGAGGAGGACACCCTCGAACAGGTGGAGCAGGCCCTGGGCCGAATTCGTGCGAGAAAGTTCGGTATCTGCGAGGATTGCGGCGGTGTGATCGCCCGCAAGCGACTCGAGGCCATCCCCTTCGCGTCGGTGTGCATCCGCTGCGCCGAAAAGCGCGAACTCGACGGCGGTCCGCGACCCCGTCAGCCACGGTGAACCGCCGCCGATGTCCGTCCGCTCCGGAGGCTGGCTGCTCTTCGCCGGCATCGCCGTCGCCGGGGCCGCGGCCGATCTCGCCACGAAGGCCGCCGCGTTCTCCCTCCTCGGCATGCCCGGGTCGGGCCGGCGCGTGATTCTCCTTCCCGAGGTGTTCGTCCTCGAGACGAACCTCAACGAGGGCGCCCTCTTCGGCATGGGGCAGGGGCTCAGCTGGCTCTTCGCCGCGATCTCGGTCGGAGCGCTGCTCGGCATCGCCGGCATGATGGCACGGGCCGCCGTCCACGAGGATCGCTGGCTCGTCGCGGCCCTCGGCCTCATCGTCGGAGGGATCGTCGGCAACCTCTACGACCGGCTGGGACTGCCCGGCCTCCGCTGGCACGCGCCCGCCGACCGCGTGGACGAGTCGGTGCGGGCGGTACGCGACTGGATCCACGTCACCGTCCCCGGAATCATCGACTGGCCGATCTTCAACCTCGCCGACACATGGCTCGTGATCGGCGCGGGCCTGTTGCTCCTGCTCTCCCTGCGTGCGCCACGGGCGGAGGGCGAGGCCGCGGTGGAGGGAGATCCGTCGTGACCACGTCGCGCGATCCTCGCGGAGCCCCATCCACCGACCCCGCGGCGGCGACACGTCGCGAGGTCACGCCGGAGGCCGCCGCGCGGCTCGAGACCGCGCTCGAGGCCGTCGCGC
>JBJTBO010000464.1:0-5168 GCA_046091445.1 Planctomycetaceae bacterium
CGCTGGCCGCCACGGACGGCGAAAGCCTCCGGCGGGCTTTCGACGGCGATGATCAGACCGTCCGCAGCGACCAGCCCGCCGCTCGTCGCATCGTCGAAAACACGGGCGAGCGTCGCCTGAACGCCGCCCGTGCCATCCGTCGCGTCGGGGTCGGCATCCAGCGGGACCGGTCCGCGATCGGAACCCGAGGCCTGCAGCCAGAGTCGTTTGCCGCTGTCGAAGTCGATCGCCAGGATGCCCAGCCCGGTGCGGAGCACGACCAGCCCGTCCACCGCGAGCGGCGAGCCTGCCGGCATCGGTGGAAGGCCGCCGTCGGCAAAGGCCCGCCGCTGCCGCTCGAGCATGCGCGCCTCCTCGGGGTGACGCGTCAGCGGGACGCGATACCGCGGCACGAGGAGCGGACGGCTCGCCACCGCGACCGCGTTGCGCCCGGCCGTCCCGCGTGGCTGGCACCAGTCGGCCCGGATCGCCACGTCGCCTCGTCCCCGCCCCATCTGCTCAAGCCAGGCGAGCGCCTCGGGCCGGGTCATGGACGAGGCCACATCCCGTGCCCCGACCCGTGCCGGTCGGGCGAAGCGAGTGCGACCGAGCAGGTCGACGGCGGCCTCGGCATCGCCGGCGCGGTGCAGGGCGACGGCGCGCATGAGCGACACCGTGGGCTCGAGATCCGCAGCCGACGGCGCGGAGGCGATGCGCTCGAGCCACGACGCGGCGAGTGCCGGTTCGTCGGACTCGAGCGCGCCGAGCGCGGCGATGAGCGCGGCGCGGCGCCCCGCGGGAGTGTGAAACCAGCGCCGTGCCACGGCCACCACGCCCGCCGCGTCGTCGCTGCCGAGCGCCTGCCCGAGATCGCGCTCCGCTCGAGCGCCGAACAAGAGCTCGTAGGCTTCGCGTCCCGGCGGCGGCTGCGACTGCATCGCGCGCCACGTCTCGGCCTTGAGACTCCGACGCGTTGCGTCGTCCGCGGAGCCCTGGAGGAAGGCGTCTCGCTCCGCCTCGAGGATCTCGTCGAAGAGCGCCGCGGCGTCGCTCCAACGCCCGTTGGCGAGCAGCTCACCGGCCCGCTCGAACTGACGCTCGCGGATCCGGTCACCCGGGAGGAACACTCCCGACTCGTCCGCCGGGGCCGCGTCGCCCTCGACGGCATTCTGCCCCGGCGACCGTGCGGCCCATGCGAGCACCGCCGCGGCCAGCCACACGACGACGCCGCCGCGGACCGACACTCGAAAGGGAGCCGGAACGGCCGACCACGCGTCCCGCCCTCGACCCAGCCGAGGCGTGTCGGCCACACCCCCGAGTCGAGCACGATCGAGCAGGGGTGTGCGTGTCATGGGTTCCCGGGGACGGACCGCCACCGCCTCCGGACATGGTACGAAGCGGCGGTCGGGACGAGCAAACGGATCGTGTCGGAACCACCACCCCGCATGCCATGGGCCCGCTCCCGGCCCGTCGCAAAAGCCTGATTTGCCCACGATTTCTGCGACTTTTTGGCTTGCAATTTCGTTTCGAGACCGTCTAATCAGCGGCCGAGTCGGTGATTCAAGCCGAGTCTGTCGATCGCGGCACCTGTTCGCCGCACACAATTTTTTCCGTTTGGAGGAACTGGCGATGGCGAAAAAGTCGGGAAGCAAGCCCATGACCAAGACGGAGATCATGCGCAGCATCTCCGAGACGACGAACCTCGCGAAGAAGGATGTCGTGGCGGTGATGGAGGCGCTGGCCGATGAGATTCAGAACGCGCTGAAGGGCAGCGGAGTCGGCGTCTTCACGATTCCGGGCCTGATCAAGATCGAGCGCAAGAAGATTCCGGCCCGTCCGGCGAAGAAGGGCGTCATGGTCCTCGGCCAGCTGCGGGACCTGCCCGCCAAGCCGGCGAGCGTGAAGGTTCGGGTTCGTGCACTCAAGAACCTGAAGGCGATGGTCGGCTGAGCCCGATGCTCCGGAGGCTGGGGCCGAAGCCAACGGACGGCATGGTTCGGCATCGACACACCTGGGCTCATCACCACGCGGGCGGCACCGGTCAACGGTGCCGCCCGCTCTCGTTCTGAGCACCGGTTGTGAGCACCGGCACGGCGAGTGGGCGGCCACATGAACAGCGGCCATGGCCGCTCGAGATGGCGTTTCACGCCGCCTGTCAACCGTGGGATGCCTGTCAGCCGCGTGACGTCCTGTCAGCCGCGGACCGTCGTCGCGGCGGAGTAATGCTTCGCGATCCACTCCCGGTAGCCGCCGCTCGTCACGTCGGCCACCCACTCCGCGTGGTCGAGGTACCAGCGGACGGTGCGGCGGATCCCCGATTCGAACGTCTCCCGCGGCCGCCAGCCGAGGGACCGCTCGACCTTGCGCGCGTCGATCGCGTAGCGCCGATCGTGCCCCGGCCGGTCGGTGACGAAGGTGATCTGGTCCGCATACGACCTTCCATCCCGGCGCGGTGCCATCTCGTCCAGGATGGAGCAGAGCGTCCGCACGACCTCGAGGTTCGGCTTCTCGTTCCAGCCGCCGATGTTGTACGTCTCTCCCGGCAGGCCCCGGTCGAGCACCGTCCGAATCGCGGCCGTGTGGTCCTCCACATAGAGCCAATCCCGCACCTGCTGCCCATCGCCGTAGATCGGCAGCGGCCTGCCGGCGAGCGCATTGTGGATGCAAAGCGGGATCAGCTTCTCCGGAAACTGAAAGGGACCGTAGTTGTTGGAACAATTCGTGGTGACGACAGGGATGCCGAACGTGTGATGGAAGCTCCGCACGAGATGGTCCGAGGCCGCCTTGCTCGCCGCATACGGACTGTTCGGCTGGTAGGGCGTCGTCTCCGTGAAGGGCGGATCATCCGGGGCGAGCGTGCCGTACACCTCGTCGGTCGACACGTGCACGAAGCGAAACCGCGCGCGACTCGGTTCGTCCTGGGCGGCATCCGGCGGCAGATCGGACCAGTGCGCCCGTACCGCCTCGAGGAGCCGGAAGGTTCCCACGACGTTGGTCTGGATGAAGTCCTCCGGCGCGTGAATCGACCGATCGACGTGGCTCTCGGCCGCGAAGTGCACGACCGCCCTGATGCGCTCACGACGCAAGAGCGACAGGACGAGGTCGCGGTCGCCGATGTCGCCGCGCACGAACAGGTGGCGGCGGTCGTCGGCCAGCGCGTCGAGGTTCCGGAGATTGCCGGCGTAGGTGAGCTTGTCGAGGTTGACCACGGGCTCATCCCCGTGCCGCAGCCAGTCCAGGACGAAATTGCTCCCGATGAAGCCCGCCCCGCCCGTCACCAGAATCATGTCGTTCTCCTCGCACCCCGGCTGTGACCGCTTCGCTCAGGCCGCACCCATCCACCGATGGCCCGAGCCGCCGCCCCGCGCTCGTCCGCGCTCATGCCGCGGGCAGCGTGCACGAGGTTGTAGGGATGCCCACACCGCTTGCCAAGCATCGTGGGCGGCATTCACCATCGCTGGATGATGCGAGCGGTCGCTCCGGATCGCGTGCATCGGCAGGCCCGCAGCGCCGCGATCAAGCGGGTGCACCGCCACGCGATCCGCCTGGCGGACACGTTGCCGCCTCCCCCTTGGCAGAGGTATGCTCCGGATGGGGAGTGGCGTCGAACGCGATCATGATCGCGGTCGACCGCCGCCGGATCACTCCCACGAGAGAGGTCGCCCGTGCGCATCGCCCCGCGTCGTGCAGGTTTCACCCTCGTCGAACTGCTGGTGGTGATCGCGATCATCGCGGTGCTGATCGGCCTGCTCCTGCCCGCGGTGCAGGCGGCTCGTGAGTCTGCCCGCCGCCTGTCGTGCACGACGAGGCTCAAACAGTGGGGCCTGGCCATGCACAGCCACCATCAGGCCTTTCGCAAGCTGCCGTACACGGCCAAGGTCGGCATCCGCCAGACGTTCCTGCCGATGCTGCTGCCGTACATCGAGCAGTCCGGACTCGTGGAGGGATTCGACCGGAACGTCAGCCAGTTCTGGCTTCCCCCCTTCATCGTGCAGAACTCGACGACCGGTCTCTTCTGCAACCCCATCCCGCTGTTGTACTGCCCGAGTGACCGTGTCAGCGCCCTGTGGCAGGACGACACCTACTGGCGCGCCCGCAGCAACTACCTCGTGTGCTGGGGCTCCGTCACCGTCGGCGCGACGACCCCGGCCGCCAGCCTCGGCGTCTTCGCCAATGCCGGCGCGAGTCCGAGACAGATGCGGTTCGACGACATCACCGACGGATTGTCAAAGACGCTCCTGATGGCCGAGATCATCGTCGCCAAGATGGATCGCAATGCGTCATGGGACGGACGGGGTGATGCCTACAACGACGACATGGCAAATCCCGGGTCGATGTTCATGACGATCAACACGCCCAACTCGACCGTCCCCGACGCTGTCTGGTGCGTGTCGAACGGAGACCGTGCCATGCCATGCGTGCCCGCCTCGGGCGCCAACGGCCAACAGGCGGCGCGCAGCCGACACCCGGGCGGGGTCGACGCACTGCTGGCGGACGGATCCGTCAGGTTCTTCACCGACGGTGTCCCCATCGCCGTCTGGCGTTCCTTCGGTTCGCCGGCGGACGGCGAGATCACAGCAATCGAATGAGTCGCTCGACCCGCCGGATCGCCGCACGACTGCTTGCCATGACGGCGATTGTCGCCCTCGTGGGCTGCGCCCGACGCGGCCCACCCACGTATCCGGTCGCGGGCACGGTGCGTCTCGACGGCATGCCGGTGGAGCGCGGGCTGATTCGGCTCGTGCCCCCCGGCGCCGCGGCGCCGGTGGGCGCCGAGATCACGAGCGGTGCCTACGCCCTCCTCGCGCCGCCGGGTGAGGCACGTGTGGAGATCACAGCCGCGAAAGTCGTCGGCCGACGCCAGGCCTACGATGCTCCTGACAGTCCACTCGTGGACATCACCGCGGAGGCCGTGCCAGAGAAGTACAACATCTCGAGCACGCTGACGCTCGACGTCCGGGCCGGTGACAACCGGAAGGACTTCGACCTGGTCACTCGCTGACCAGGTCGACAGGCGTTCGATGCGGGCGGGAGAGGCACCCGCGGTTCGTCAGCGGGGGCGAGTCGCCCACCGTGCCCTCGGCGCCTCGCACGATCGCAGAAGCAACGTGCACGACACACCTGCCTGGCAGGCGTTCCGCCATGAGTGGACAGGGCCGGAATCGAACCGGCGACACACGGATTTTCAG
>JBJTBO010000465.1:0-11063 GCA_046091445.1 Planctomycetaceae bacterium
TGCCGGAGGCCGGGAAAACGGGACTTCAAAAACTTTCGCGCCGGCGCTTGAAAACCGTCACGGCGCGTACCTACTATCATGCCGTCGCGCGGTCACCGGTCGATATCTCCTACATGGAAGGGGAGTCGGGATTCGGTGCCACGCACGGATCGCACAGCGGTTTCCCGCTCTCCCGATGCCCACGACCGTTTGCGTCGTTCCTCATCCCACGGCCCCGGGAGCCGCCACGTGACGGCGCTTTCCCAGCGGGCCGATCGGATTTTCGAGACCATCGACCGCAATCCCTGGCTGCACGACCGGGGACTCGGCTGTTTCTCCCTCCGCATGCTCGATTGGCTCGCAGGCGACTTCCTCGCCCCGCACGTCGACGTGATGGCGGTCACCCGGTACGGCAAGGAACCGGCCCGGCACGAGCGGTCGTTCGACTGCTTCCTCTCCACCGAGAAGATGTCGCGGGTGCGCACCGACTCGGGGATGCACGAGCTGGGAAGTTTCGTCGACGAGGGGCTTCGCGTCCTCCACGAGATCGCGCCGGAATCGGGCGTGCTCTGCTATCAGTCGTCGGCCGAGATCGAGCGGGCCGCGATCAATCATCCGGGCCTGCGGCTGCTCAATCCGCCCGCGGCGCTCGTGGCGATGCTCAACCGCAAGACGTGGGTGCGGCGCGAGATGCAGTCGATCGGCGTGCCCGTGATCCCCGGCGTGGAGGTGCGGCTGGCGGCCAGCCTCGTGTCCGTGCTCGTGCGACGTCATGGACTGCCACTCGTCGTGAGCCTCGATGAATCGGCCGCCGGCTCGGGGGTGCATCTCGTCACCGACGAGGCGCAGTTCCGCGATCTCGTGGCCGCGCACCACGGTGCGGCCGCGACCGTGATGCCCTTCATCGACGGCCGCAGCCTGAGCATGGCCGGCGTCGTCACGCGCAGCCACGTGCTGCTCGGCGAGGCCTCGCTGCAGATCATCGGCGAGCCCGCGCTCACGGGATTCCGCTTCGGCTGGTGCGGCAACTACTTCTCGGGGAGCCTGCTCCGCGAGGAGGAAGTGGCGCAGATGCGCGCGATCGTCGAGCGCGTCGGCCGCTGGCTCACGACGCTCGAGGTCGCGGGCGAGCGGGGCTTCCGCGGCATCTTCGGGATCGACTTCATCTCCGACGGCCGACGCGTCTACTTCACCGAGATCAATCCCCGGTTCCTGGGCACCACGGCCCTCATGGCGGACCGCCAGCGTGAACTCGGCCGGATTCCCGTCAGCTTCCTGCACCTCGTGCCGTTCCTGCCGGATGCGGAGATCGACGACGACTTCGCGGCCGCCTACAACGCGCCCGGTCGGCCGCTCGACGTCGCCCAGCTGTGCCTGCACAACGTCGCCGGCGAGATCCCGCTCGAGGGGACGCGGCTGCTCAAGACCTCCGACGAGTTCTGCAAGGTGTTCACCTACGAGCCGATGCTCGGCTCCGACGGCAGGACGCTCAACGCCAGGGGGCGGGCGCTCGTCGAGGCCGTGCGCGGATCGTTCCGGTTGCGTCCCGCCGCCGGAGGGTGAGCCGGCGCCATGGCCCTCGATCCGCGCGTGGCGTCGCTGCTCGACGCCGACGAGGCCACGCGGTCGCGCTTCCTCGGGGCCGCGATCGCGCGGCGGGCCTACGACCTCCGCGATCCTGAGCCGTGCGATCTCTCGATCGTGCCCCGCGTCGTCTCGCGGGCCGACGCCACGACGATCGCCGATGTCGCCACGCGGACCGTCACGGCCTCGCTCGCCTGGGTGCTCGACACGCATGCTGCCGGCCGCGCGGTGCCCGGCTATCCGCTCGACTGGGTGCGCGGCGCGATCGCGACGCTCCCTGCGGAACTCGTGGGCGACGTGCGGCTCGACTTTCTGGTGTCGGGAGGGAGGCTCAGGCTCCTCGAGGCCGGCTGGGTCAACCTCAGCGCGTTCGACTACGCGCCCCAGGCCGCGCTCGCGCTGTGCGACACCGTGCCGGGCCTCTCCGAGCATTTCCACGTCGAGCGCCCCGTCGCGGCGATGCGACGGCGGCTGATCGAGCGCGGCGTGCGGCGGCTTGCCATCCTCGTCAAGGAGGAGCACACGGTGTACGCGGCGAACGATTTCGCGCTCATCGGGGAGGCGCTGGCCCCCGTGGAGACGCTCGTCGTCGCCGAGCCCGACTTCCACCTGCTCGCGGCGGCCGGGCGCGGGCTGCGCGTCGGCAACGTGCCCATCGATGCCGTATACCTCCGCTCGCTCGACGGCCCGCAGGCGTTCGTGGGCCGCCATGCGGCCGGCAATCGTGCGACCCTCGGGCTCCTGCTCGCAAGCGACGTGCTCCTGCACGACCATCCGCTCATGCTGCTTGCCGAGGACAAGGATCTCGGGTTTCTGGTCCCCCGGGATCCCGAGCTCGCTGCCGTCGTGCCGCGCTCGAGTCGGCCCGCGGACGTCGACCCCGCGGATGCGTCGTGCTGGGTGCTCAAGCTCCGGGATCGGCACAGCGGGACGGGGGTGTTTCTGGACGAAGAGGCGATGCTCGCGCACTGGGACGACCCGGCCGCGGTGCTTCAGGAGCGGATCGTCCCGGACGCCTTCCCGGTGGCGACCGTCCACGGGCATCGTGGCGACGCCGTGGCCGACCTCGCGGTGCACGTCTCCTATCGCTACGACGTCGCCACACGTTCCATGCGGACCGCCGAAGTGGCCGGCTACTTCAGCCGGTTCTCGCTCACGAGCGGGATCGTCAACCTCTGTGCCGGCGGCGGCATCGTGCCGGTTTTGTCGGAGAGGCCGGCGGAGGAGTCCTGAGCGAACGCGTCACCAGCCGTCGGCCGGGATCACCTGGTTGTCGGCCCGATGCATGAGCCGCGTCCAGGCGACGTCGACTGCCGTGTTTCGGTCATTGAGTGCCAACGCGTTGGTCGCTCTTCGTCCTGCTCACGTATGATGCGTGAACGTGACCGGCAAGGCATCACCCCGTGCGTGTTGAAGCCGGAGTCATGACGCGCCGTGATCGACTGCTCGCCCTTGCGGTGGTCGCGATCCCGCTCGGCACGGCGATCCTGCTCCCGGCCGTGCCGCCCCTTCGACCGCCGCCGCTCGTGGCCGCGGCTGGGTCCTCCTACCCGGCCTCGCCGATCGCGTTCGAGCGGCTGCCGCTGACGCTGCCGGGAGAGGATCGTCACCTCCCGCTGATCACGCATGTGCAGGTGGTCGATCTCGATGGGGACGGGGCTGCGGAGGTCGTGGCCTGCGACGCGCTCGGCCATCGGGTCGTGCGGTTCGACCGGGGCTCGGACGGTGGGTGGACATCCCTGACGGTCGCGGAGGACCTCCACGTGCCGGCGCATGCCACGGTGGTCGACATCGACGGCGACGGCGATCGCGACATCGTCGTCGCGATCCTCGGCGACATCCTCCCGTCGGATGCCGACGTCGGCAGGGTGGAGCTGCTCGAATCCTCGCCTCGCGGTTACGTGCGGCATGTCCTGCTCGAGGACGTGCGTCGCGTGGCCGACGTACAGGCCGGTGACTTCGACGGCGACGGGATCGTGGATCTCGCCGTCGCCATCTTCGGCTATTCCCGGGGCGAGGTGCTCTGGATGCGCAACCGCGGTGACGGCACCTTTGCGCCCCGGCAGCTGCTTTCGGGCCCGGGCGCGATCCATGTGCCCGTGCGCGACTTTGACGGCGACGGCGACCTCGACATCGCCACCGTGATGTCGCAGGACGACGAGGAGGTGTGGGGGTTAGAGAACCGTGGTGAGGGCCGCTTCGAGAGGCTGCTCCTCTGGCGCACGGCGAACTTCGACGAGGGGAGCGCCGGCCTCGTGGCCGCCGACCTCGACGGCGACGGCGATGACGACCTCGTCCTGCCGGTGGGAGACAATCTCGAGGACTTCGATGCGTTCCCGCAGCCCTACCACGGGTGCCTGTGGCTCGAGAACGACGGGGACTGGTCGTTTCGCGCCCACCGCATCGCCGATCTCGGCGGCACCTACGCGGCGGCCGTCGGCGACGTGGATGGTGACGGCGATCTGGATGTCGCGCTGGCGAGCATGGACAACGACTGGCGGAACCCCGACAACGCGGCGGTCGTGTGGCTGGAGAACCGGGGGCGGGAGCGGTCGGACGCGCCGGTGCGATTCCGCACATGGCAGGTCGATGCCGATCCGATCCATCTGGTCACGGTCGCGGCCGGCGACGTCGATGGCGATGGCCGCACCGACCTTGTCGCCGGCGGGCTGAATCTCCGCCGACCATATCGGCGGATCGCCGGCGTGACGGCGTGGTTCCAGCGGAGCGGCGCACCATGAGCACCGCCCTCAGGAGCACGCTGGTCATCGCGGTCCTCGTCGAACTGGTCGCGGGGGGCTGGCTTCTGGCGAGCCGCGCGCTCCGCGTGCCTCCGGCCCTGCCCGCCGACATGTCCGACGATCCGCTGCTGGCCGCCGAGATCCGCGCGCTGGCCGCGAAGGTCGACCGGGGTGGAGCACCGGAGTGGCGGATGCTTGGCGAGGGGCTGCTCGGGCAGGGTGCGTACGCGCATGCGGAGTCGGCCTTCGCACGGGCGGCCGCGCTCGCACCGCAGGACATCGAGGCCCTCTTCGGGTACGCGTTCTGCATCGATCGCTCCGGCCGGATGGCGGCGAGCAACCCGCTCTACCGGCGGTGTCTCGACCTGCCTGACCGGACCGAGGACGGCGTCGGCAGGAGGCCGTTCGCCCTGTACGCGATCGGGAGGAACCTGCTCCGACTCGACGACGTGCAGGGCGCGAGGCTGCGTTCCGCGAGAATGCGTCGTTCCTGCCGGCCCAGGTTCAGCTCGCGAAGCTGCTCGTGCGCGATGGTCGGCTGGGAGAGGCGGTGAGGATCGTCGACGACCTGCTGCGTCAGCTGCCGCTCGCCCTCGAACTGCACCCGTTGAAGGCCCGGATTCTGGAGGCGGCCGGTGCACCCGCCGAGGCGTTCCTCGCCCGCGCCCTGGAAGAACGATCCGCGCACCTCGTGGAGTCGAACTTCAGCACCGACTACGTGCGTCCGTTCACCACCCGCCTCGGCATGCCGCGGGTCCTGCAGGAGGTCGAGAGCCGCCTGCCGCCCGTGCCCGGCGACCCGCGCCGCGATCCTGCCGTGCTCGAGCGGGAGATCGCGCCTCTCGAGACGCTGGTCGCCGAGGCGCGGGTGCCGCAGCGGGCGACACTTGCCTTCCTGCGCGGGGCCCTCGCGGCCGATGTGGACGATGTCGCGGGGATCACCGCCGCCCTCGGCATCGTCGATGCCGCTGGCGATCGCGGTGTGAGTCGCCTCGAGCTCGAGGCGCTGGTGCGAGAACGGATGGGCGACGCCGCGACCGCAACCGCGCTGCGCGAGCGGGCAGTGGCGATGGGTCCATCGCCACTGCTGCACCGCCGGCTCGCCGAAGAGAGCGAGAGGCGGGGCGACCACGCGGCGGCGCGGCATCACCGGGCCCGTGCGCATTTCCACCTCGGGAAGGCGGCCTACCGCCGCAACAGGCTGGAGGACGCGCTCCGGGAGTTTCGCGAGGCGGCGGTCCACGACGACCGGCACGTCGCCACGTGGTATCGCGCGGGAGAGATGGCCTATCATCTGGGCCGCAGGACGGAGGCGGCGGAGGCGTGCCGGCGCGTCGTGGATCTCGAGCCCGATCACGAGCGGGCGTTACGATGGCTCGATCTCCTGGTGACGGCGACCGTCCCCGGCCCGAGTGGAGGGTGAACATGCAGTTCCGGCACGGGCGGGCACGCGTCGGCTCGGCCGCGCTCATCGCGCTCCTGTCGGTGATGCACCAGAGCACGGCGGTCGCCGCTCCCCCGGCCGACGCGTCCACCGTCGAGACCGACTATGCGGCGGATCTGCCGCGGCTGCCGCAGGTGTCGGCCGCCGCGGCCCGGGACACGCTCGTCGTGGCGCCGGGTTTCGCCCTCGAGTTGATGGCGGCGGAGCCGCTTGTGGCCAGCCCCGTCGCGCTCGCTTGGGACGAGGATGGTGCGCTCTTCGTCGCCGAGATGCGCGGCTACAGCGAGGATCAGGGGGAGCGGATCGGCCGCATCCGTCTGCTTCACGACGACGACGACGGTGACGGACGCCCCGATCGCGCGACGGTCTATGCCGAGGGGCTCGCCTGGCCGACCGCCGTCTGCTGTTGGGACGGCGGCGTCTTCGTGGGGGACGCGCCCGACATCCTGTGGCTGCGGGATGCCGATGGAGACGGCGTTGCCGACGAGCGGCGGGTCGTCTTCACGGGGTTCGGCACGACGAACGTGCAGGGCCTGATCAACTCGTTCGCGTTCGGGCTCGATGGCCGCATCTACGGCTCCGCGAGCTCCACCGGCGGAACCGTGCGGCGGGTGGGCCGCGACGGGCAGGCGGTCGGTGAGCCCGTGAAGCTTGCCGGCCGTGACTTCTCGTTCGACCCCCGGATGCTCGACCTGCGCGCGGAGACGGGCGGGGCCCAGCATGGTCGCTCGTGTGACGACGCCGGCCATGCGTACGTCTGCTCCAACAGCAATCACGCCATCCGCTGCATGATCGAGGATCGCTTCCTCGGCAGGAATGCCGCGTTCACTCCACCGTCGGGGCAGGAGAGCATCGCCGTGGACGGCCCGCAGGCGGAGGTCTTCCGCCTGAGCCCCGTCGAGCCATGGCGGGTGCTGCGCACGCGACTGCGGGCGAGCGGCCTCGTGCCCGGCGTGGTGGAGGGGGGCGGGCGGCCGGCGGGTTACTTCACGAGCGCCACTGGAATCACGATCGTGCGGGGTGACCGCTGCGGCGACCTCGCCGGGATGCTCGTCGTGGGTGACGTGGGGAGCAACCTGGTCCATCGCAAACGGATCGTGCGACACGGGGCCGGCGTGCGGGCGGAACGCGTCGACGAGACATCCGAGCTCGTGGCCTCGCGCGACACGTGGTTTCGACCGGTGCAGTTCGCCAACGCACCGGATGGCGGACTCTGGATCATCGACATGCAGCGGGAAGTGATCGAGCATCCGGCGAGCCTGCCGCCCCCCATCAAGAAGCACATCGATCTGACGAGCGGTCGCGACTCGGGCCGGCTGTGGCGGCTCGCGGCAGCGCCTGCCGAGCGTCGGTCCGCCCCGCGTCTGGCGTCGGCGACGAGCGACGCACTCGTCGCGCTCTTGAGCCATCCCAACGGCTGGCACCGTGACACGGCGCATCGCCTGCTGCTCACGCGGCGGGACATGGCGGCCGTGCCCGCCCTACGGCGCGTGGTGCTGGACGAGTCCGCCACCTCCGCTCCAGACGCCCCGACCACCGACCTCGGCCGACAGCATGCCGCCTTCGCGCTCGCATCGCTCGGAGGCCTGGAATCGGATCATGTCGTGGCCTGCCTCGCCTCGGCATCGCCGATCGTGAGGTCGACGGGCGTGCGGCTCGTCGAGTCGCTCTCCCTGGCGGGCAGGCTGACGGCGCCCCTGATCGAGCGGCTCGTGGTGCTGGGGGCGGATGAGCCGGATGTCGACGTGCGCTTCAGGCTGGCGCTCGTCGCGGGCGTCCTGCCGTCGGAGCCTCGGCACGCGGTGCTGTCGGCGCTCCTGGCCCGGGACGGTGCCGATGCGTGGTGCCGGACCGCCGCCTTCACGTCGCTTTCCGGCGACGGTGCGACGGCGATCGTGCGCGAGTGGCTGGCCGCGGGCCCGGACGGTCTCGGCGTCTCCATGCGGACGGTGCTGCCGGGCCTCTTCGCCCAGATGGCCCGCCGGGGTGATCCCGCCGCATGGTCCACCGCGGTGGAAGCGATCGCCGCGCTGACGGCCGCAGCGCGTGAACTCGAGGATCGGCTGGTCGCGGTCGAACTGCTCGCCGACCTCGACGCCGCGATCGCGGCCGGCGGGGGATCGCTGCCTGACGTGGATCCGCGGGCCCGCGGGCTCGGTGCGGAGGTTTTCGAGGCGGTGCGGCAGATGGCACGCGATCGGTCGCTCCCCCCAGCGGCCCGAGCCCGGGCGGTCCGCGGGCTGCTGCTCGCCGCGGAGGGCGTGCAGGACCTCGTCTCGCTGGCCTCTGCTGACGAGCCGCCGCCCGTCGTCATCTCCGCGATCGACACCCTCGGCCGGAGCCGGATGCCGGCTGCGACCGACGCACTGGTGGCGGGGCTCGCGACCGAGTCGAGCCAGCACGCGGCACGCTGGGTGGAGCCGCTCCTGCGCGACGCGGCGCGGGCGACGCGACTGCTCGATGCCGTCGCGGACCGCACGATCGATGCGGCGCTCCTCGACCGGCAGCAGGCCAACGCCCTGTGGCGGTTCCCAGATGCGGCGGTGCGGCAGCGCGCGGTGGAGGTGCTCGGTGCTCCCCCGCCCGCCGATCGCGCGCCGCTCGTCGAGGCATACCGGGCGAGCCTGCCGATGCAGGGCAACGCGGTGGCGGGGAAGGCGATCTTCACGGCGCAGTGCAGCGGGTGTCATCGTGTGGAGGGAGTGGGGCGGGAACTCGCCCCGAATCTCGTCGCCATGCAGTCCCGCGGCGCCGACGCCATCCTGTGGGGTGTGCTCGATCCCAATCGCGAGGTCCTCCCCGCGTTCGTGGCCCATACGGCGGTGACGAGCGACGGCCGTGTCCTCACCGGGATCGTCGCGGCGCAGTCGGAAACCAGCGTCACGCTCCGCGCGGCCGATGGCACGGATCACCTGCTCCCTCGGGAGGACATCGATTCACTCGCGAGCACCGGTCGCTCGCTCATGCCGGAGGGCTTCGAGCGGGCAGTCGATCCGAAGGGGATGGCCGACCTCCTCGCCTACCTCATGTCGGCCCGCTGACCGCACGTCGCCGTGGTCGGTCGCCCGCCCGGTCGCCAGGACGCTATAGTTGCCGCCGCGCGTCACCTGCCGTGCGGCAGGCCGTCGGCAGCCGCTTCATCGAGGGATCCCATGTCAACTCCCGCACGTCTCCGGCCGTCCCGGCATTGCGTCACGTCGGCGCTCCTGGCAGCGCTGCTCCTGCAGTGTCCCGGCGTCGTCGGCTCCGCGGCGGAGCACTGGCCGCAGTGGCGCGGTCCGCTCGGGGACGGCATCGCCGGCACGACGACGGTCCCACGAAAATGGTCGAAGACCGAGAACGTGGCGTGGCGGACACCGCTGCCGGGTCGGGCGGGAGCGACGCCCTGTGTGTGGGGCGACAGGATCTTCCTGACGAGCAACGACGGGAGCGACCTCGTGCTCCTGTGTGTCGCCACCACCGACGGTCGGATCCTCTGGAGCCGGAAGGTCGGCGGTGGCAACCAGGATGCGCGGGCCGGTGAGGGCAACTCCGCGTCTCCATCACCCACGTCCGACGGGCGGCACGTGTGGTCCTTCTTCGGCACCGGCATCCTCGCGTGCCACACCGTCGACGGCGAGGAGGTCTGGAAGTTCGACGTCGGTGAGCGGTTCGGCCGGCTCGACATCCAGTTCGGCATGACGAGCACTCCGGTGCTCGAGGGAGACGCGCTCTACCTGCAACTGATCCATGGGCCGATGAAGCTCGACGACCAGACGCGCACGGGCAAGGTGGTCCGGCTCGACGCCGGGACGGGCCGCACGGTCTGGGAGGTCGATCGTGTCACCGACGCGCAGTTCGAATGCAAGCACTCGTACGCCTCTCCCTTCATCTACCGGGATGCCGCCCGGGAGTTTCTCGTGGCCCACGGCGCGGACTGCATCACCGGCCATGCCTTCGGAGACGGCCGGGAACTCTGGCGTTTCGGCGGCCTCAATGGCCCCTCGGGCACCAACCCGCTCGCGCATGACCAGACCTTCCGCTTCGTCGCCTCGCCCTGTGTCGTGCCCGGGACGATCATCGTGCCCACATGCAAGCGGGGCCCGACCGTGGCGCTGCGGGTGGGTGACGACCTCGTGGGCGACTGCAGCTCAAACCCGGCCGTCGTGCGCTGGGTCAATCCGCTGACACCGGACGTGAGCATTCCCGTGGTCGCCGACGGCCTCGTCTACATGCTCCACAAGGACGGTCGGCTCCAGTGCGTCGATCTCGAGACCGGGAAGGACGTCTACATGGAACGGACCCACACGGCGCAGCACCGCAGCAGCCCGCTGCTCGTGGGAGACAGGCTGTACTTCGGCTCCAACGACGGCGTCGTGTCGGTGGTCAAGGCGGGCCGCACGTTCGAACTGCTCGACACCGTCGATCTCGGTGGTGAGGCCGTCACGGCGTCGCTCGTGGCGGTCGACGGCACGCTCTACGTCCGGTCCTACGACGCGCTCTACGCCATCCGGGAGAGGTGACCGTCGCGCCGGCGCCGGCCGCCTCGGCGGGCCACACCACATCGCTCCCGGTGGGGTAGACCGCCCCGCCGTCCGCGCGTCAGCGGGCATCCCGCGGTCGGGCGGGGACGAGCTCCTCGACAATGACGTCCGCGAACCGCGCCTCGCCCCCTCCGGCATCGAGCTGGAGCTCCGCGGCCGGGGACTCGTGCAGGAAGGAGGTCGTCGCCACCGTTCGTCCGTCCACCTCGATCCACCATCCCCGCGTGTGGCGTTCGATCCCGATCGCATGGCGCGGGGCCGTCTGCTCGTCGAGGGAGAACGGTCCGGCCAGACGCCTTGCCGGGCCGTCGCCCGAACGCTCGCCGATGGTCGCGCCCTCGGCGTCGATGTGCACCGTCAGGCAGGGAAGCGGGTCCCGTGACGACGGCAGATCGAACCGCACCTCGACGGCCGTGGCGGTGTGCCGTTCGACGACGCACGAGAGTGCGTAGTGATCCGGGAGGGTGGTCCCGTCATCCATCGCCGCCAGCGTGAGGGCGCGGGATACGGTGCCACGCCCGACGAGGACCGGGGCACCTTCGTCATCATGTGTGATGGACCAACCACCTCGGCGCGTCGTCCAGCCGGTCATGTCCGTGCCGTCGAACAGGGCCGTCGCCCTGCCCGAGCGAACGAGGTCACGGGGAGGCGCCGGCCGCCGGGCCGCGATGAAGGGCCAGACGAGCAGCGCGACCGCGGTGAGTCCCAGGGCTGCCAGTTGCCAGGTGCTGCCGAGACGGTGATGTCGGATGTCGCCCGGCCGATGCGGGTGAGCTGCGTCGGTGTCCCTCG
>JBJTBO010000466.1:0-2747 GCA_046091445.1 Planctomycetaceae bacterium
GACCGGAAGAGGAAGAAGGGGTGACGGGCGTCGGAAATCCGTTTCCCATGCACGGGGCCGAACCGCCGCATCCCTGCTTGCCATCCTTGCCGCTCGTCCCAACTCTACGGGAACGCCGCGCACCGCGTCAATATCGTCCGACGAGCCACAAGTCGTTGTCACACGGGGGGTTTCGAGACGATCTCGAAAGTCTCGAAAAACCGCGATCACCGGATCTTCCGCAGGCGCCCACGCTTCACCCGCCGCGGGAATCAACGACGATCTCCAGGAGTTCGATCGCGGGGCTGCCGTCGACGCGGATCAACGCCACACGACCGAACGTGGGCCGATCCCCGATCAGCCGCCGGAGTTCGTCGCCGGGATGCACCGCCACGAGCGCGACGTCGCGGACATCGCACAAGACGCCCGCCGCCATGAGAATCCGCCCGAGCGGCGCCGTCGCATTCCGCACCCGTGCGTCATCCGCCGCGCCAAGCGACGACAGATCGATGCGCACGATGCCGTACTGCACCACCTCGCCCGCCTCGTTCGACAGCAGGATTTCGCGGGCATACCACTCTCGACCGTCCGCCGTGGTCCGGGGCCCGTCGTGCGCGACGACCCGGAGGGAGACCGGTCCGCCGTGGTATCGCTCCATCGCCGCCGTCATGTGGCTGCGATGATCGAGCAGACCACGGTATGGCTGCGGGACGGCGTCCGCAGAAACGGCCGTCAGGGCGGCGAAGGACGCCGGGCTCTGGTGAAACAACCGCACCAGCGCCTCGGCCCGTGCGACGGCGCCTCCGTCTTCAGCCGCCACCTTCATCGGGGTGGTTCACCACGTCGGCACCGGCCGGAAGCGACGCGTCCGGCACTGCGAGATCGAGCAGGAACTCCAGCACGTCCCGCAGCCTCGGCAGTTTACAGCCCATCACGGCCAGCGTCGCCTGGCGACGCTCTTCGGCGACGATGGCCGCCGCCCGGGTGAAGACGCCGGCGCGATCGTACAGTTCCCGCACGGCCCCGATGCAGCCCGCTATGGTCGCTTCATCGGCTCCGATGCTGCCCGCCTCCGCAGCCAGGCGCCGCAACCGCTCGACGTCCGCCGGCGCGAGCCGGTCGTGTGCGAGTGCCCACATGATCGTCGGGCGGCCTCCGAGCAGGTCACCCGCCGCACGGCGGTCATTCTCGAGGTCCCCACTCCAGTCCTTGAGATCGTTGAGGATCTGGAACGCCGTGCCCACGTGGTGGGCGTACCGTTCCACATCGCCCACCTCCGCCGGAGACGCACCCGCCAGCCGGATGCCCAACGCCACCGCAGCCTCGAATGCGGGGGACGTCTTCAATCCGTACATGTCGAGCGACTCGGCCGGCGAGAGCCGCTTGTCCGAGGCATCCCTCCACCACAACTCGGCGCCCTGGCCTTTGGCGAGCCGCACATGGGCGTTCGCCAGGATCGAGACCATGTCGGCCCGCGTGGATGCGTCGATCCCGGGGAGTCCGGCGATGATCCGATACCCGACGCCGAGGAGGTAGTCGCCCGTGTTGATCGCCGAGGCGACGCCGCATTCCTCATGCAGCGTGGGCCGGCCATATCGAACGCGGTCGCCATCCTCGATGTCGTCATGGACGAGCGAGGCCTTGTGGAACACCTCGATGGCGACGGCCGCCGCCCGGACCGCATCGCGGCGGACGGGATCGTCGGCCGACGTGCCCCGCCGGTCCCCACGATCGGTCTGCACCGCGTCGAAGGCCGCGAGCGTGATGAACGGCCGCAGAAACTTTCCCCCCCGTACCACGAAGCCCCCGGCGGTCGTGGCCGCTGCGGCGAGCGGGGGGATGCGCTGCGCCATGCCATGTCGCATCGGCTCACCCGGCCCGTCCGCATGCATGCCGAGGCCGAACGACGGATCCATGCCGAGCCGTGAGGCCAGCGACGCGAGCCCTTCGCCGGTGAACAATTCGGCCGCCTCACGCAAGAGCGGCAGGTAGTCGCCGACCGGGGCTCCACTTCCCCCCGCGACCCCGAGCAGGCCGAGCAGCCAGTCGACGTCGATCGCGGCCGCTTCGAGCGCCGCATGGCAGTCGTTTGCCGGAGTCCTCGACACACCGTCGGATTCCGTCGTTGGCGGCTCGCACGGCACGGCGGCCACCGGCAGGGCGAAGGCGGGCAGCAGCGCGAACGCCTTCTCGAGATGGTCGAGTTTCGCCACGCCGAGAATGCCGTCGTACTGGCCGGTCAGCAGGCCGCCGATCGACGACACGGCCTGCCGCGTCGATCCGACGACCCACCCGCTGTCGCGCGCGGCCGACCAGATCGTCGTGATGCCGCAGGCCGTGCCGCAGACGTGCGGGACTTCACCCGGTGCACCCACGTGCTCCGGGGTTCCGGGGGCATGGGGACAATCCGGCAGCAGCAGCAAGCGCCGGCCGTTCGCCCCGGTCGCCAGACGATCCCTCCAGAATTCGGAAACGATCGTGACCATCGTCCAGCCGACGTGGGTCGGCAGTCCGCCGGCCCGCCGCACCAGATCCTCGGCCAGCGTGCGAAGACCCGCGGCTGATCGGACCGACCGTGGCTGGCCGTCGGCCCGCCACGACGCCACGAGGTCGGCCGCCATCGCCCGCAGGCGATCCCGCAGACGGCGTTGGTCGGGACATACTTCCCTGCGAGCGGCGATGGCCGGGGCCTCGCCGCTCGTCACGGCCGCCAGGCTTTCAGGCACCAAGGACACCTCCGCGCCGCTCGTTTACGGGCATCCGACGAC